>JAFUDL010000273.1 GCA_017459225.1 Kiritimatiellia bacterium | reverse complement strand
GCGGCTCGCGTTCTCCATGCCGTCCGTGACAACCGCGAACACCACTTTGTCCGCCTTGCTGTTCTCCGGGGCGCGCCTCTGCACATCGATGTGGAACATCAGCGCATGACCGAGCGCGTCGAGGAGGGCCGTGCATCCGCGAACATTGTATTCACGGCCGCTGATCGGCGCCACGCTCTGAATGTCCATTCGCCTGTGGAGCACTTCCATCCTGTCGTCGAAAAGCACCGTCGAGACCCTGCACTCGCCGGCCTCCTTCTTCTGCTTCTCGAGAAGGCTGTTGAAGCCGCCGATCACGTCCCTTTCACGGCCGCACATCGAGCCGGAGCGGTCAAGCACGAAGACAAGCTCCGTACGCGGCGGAGGCGGATTCGCGGCGACTCTTGCGGCGAACGCGGCGATGGCGCGGATGTAGGCGATCAGCTCCGCACGCGCGTAGTCGCGCGGAAGCGCGCTCGCGAGGCGCGCGAGATCGGCGTTGGCAGCGGACACCCATAGCGCGACGCCGTCGACGCCGCCGAGCAGTCTGCGCAGCATTCCCTGATGGCGGTTGCGCGCAAGCGAGATGTAGCCGCAATGCGGGTCATCCACGCGCGAACGCTGCCAGAACCATCCCTTCCTAAGGCCGCACGCGCGGAAGTCGAAGCTCGAGCCGTTGTCGACGAACCAAAGCCGCCCTTCCTGATCCACACGCACGTTGTCGTAAGTGAACGTGTCGATGCCGGCGATCAGCGAAATATAGGGATATGCCGCCAGCACCTGTTCGCGGATCTTGGCCTTCGCGGAGTCGTCGCCATTCTCCCATGCGTCTCCGAGCGGAGTCGTGACCTTGAACTCGGCGAGGCGGACCACGTGCTCGCCTTCCGCGCCGAAGTCCACGCGATATTTCCTCGACGCCGGAACGTTCAGTCCCGCTTCGCGCAGGAAGGCGTCCGCCGCAAGTTCATTGAGCACATGCTCGTCGTTCGAGTGCCTGCTCCAGATTCCGCACTTCGCGATGTAGCGGCGCCCGTCGATCTCGCCGACGCGAGGATGCGTGCATCCACGTTCCGTTGTGACGAAGCCGCGCAGCATCTCCGCCGTCAGCTCCTGCGGGAATCCCGCAACGTCGTTTCTTCTTTCGTTCATTTCGTCTTTCCCTTTCATTTGTTCTTTTTAGCAAGATGATTTCCGACTTTTTTGTCAGTGCGTTTTTACGGGACTTCAACCGTCTCAATTAATGCTTGCGACCAACTTGCACAATACAACAAGCACCAGTATGATGACCACCAAAGCAGGCAGTATGCCTGCAGTGCCATACGGACGAGACGCATCTTCGTCTGTCCGTCGGTCAGGTTTCGCCGCCTGGGCATCGGATTCCACGCTCGGGTCACACAGACCTTCGAGGTCTTCGGCTCCCGCCGCCACGGCCTCTTCCGCGATGCGAATCGCCTTATGCGCATCCTGAGGGACGCCTTCGCCTCTCCAGTACATCAACGCCATCTGATACCTTCCATTGGCGCATCCGGCCTTCCACGACTTCTCGAACCACTCGAGCGCCTTTTCGTGTTCGCCGTTGTCGCGCAGCAGTTCTCCGAATCTGCACATGGCGAGATCGTTGCCCAGTTCGATTGATTTCTGCAACGCTTCCATGGCCTTGCGATTGTCCTGCGGACATCCCAGGCCTTGTGCATAGTACTCGGCAATGATGCGGTAAGCTTCAGAGCAGCCGCCCTGAGCTGCGCGCTCATAGCAGTTGAACGCCAAGTTGTAGTCCCGCTGCAAATGCTCGCCCGCAGAATACAAATCGCCAAGAAGCGACCATGCTTCTGCTTTGCCCTGCAGCCCGGCGCTCTCCAGCATCCGCATACCGCGATCCACGTCCTTGGGCATCTTGTCGCCGCGCACGAGGCAGAATCCAAGCCAGGACATTGCAGAAAGATCACCCTTCGAAGCAGCACTCTCTATCAGGGAGACAGCCTCTTTTGTGCTCTTCTCCCAGAGCTGCCACGCAAGATTGCGCTCGGACGCAACATTTCCTGCGGCGATGGCCCTGCGGTAAAGCCTTTCGGCCATTGCCAGATCGCGCTCTACGCCATTCCCTTCTTGATATAGCATACCCAGATTGCACAACGCGCTGGCTTCCCCTGCGTCTGCAGCCAGCTTGTAGAGTCTCAGCGCCTCGGAAATGTCCTTTTTCAAGCCCAGTCCACCTTCTTGGAAAGCTACCCCCAGTGTGTTCTGAGCCCATGGATAACCAAGCGCAACACCTTTCTGCAGCACTTCTCTGCTTCCAGAGTCATATCCGCTGGCCTTTGCCCACACACAGACTTTACGCAGCCTATCCGAGTCTTCTCCCGCCCACTTCATTCTGCAAGGGAACTCCTTTTCCGCAGTCTCCGGCTTGTTGCCGTTCCATGGCGTGCTGGCGTTGGACTCTAGCGCCTTGAGAAGCCACTTGTCGGCGCGCCCGTCATCCTGCTTTACGCCGATTCCGTAGCGGAAGTAGTACCCCACCTGCCAATACGCCTCCTCATAGCCGCGATCGGCGGCCTCGTACGCAAGATAGTATGCACGCCCAGGGTTCTTTGCAGTGCCTATGCCGTGGCAATAGCGGATCGAAAGGTCCAGAGAAGCCCGCAGGTCGCCATGCGCCGACGCACGCTCAAGCCACTTCAGGGCCTCGGCCTTGTCCTGGCGAACTCCTTCACCCGCATCGTAGAACCCGGCAAGCGTGCTCTCTGCGCCAGCATGACCCGCGTTCGCCGCCAGACTGCACCATACGAGAGCCTGCCCAAGATCCTTGTTCACGCCGATGCCATGGTAGTAGCGCCGAGACATCTCGTACTGCGCAATCGGATAGCCTGCGTCCGCAAGGACTCTGACCAGCGACGTCGCCTTGGCGTCGTCCCTGACAAGGCACTCTCCGCGCGAATACATTTCTACGAGAGCCCATATCGCCTGCGGCTCGCCCTTGGCCGAGGCCTTGCGGTAGAACCGCACAGCCGCGTACAGATCTTTTTCCACTCCTTCGCCGCTTTCGTGCATCCATCCCAGTGCATACTCGGCGAACGAATTTCCGCTTTCGGCCGCACAGCGAAACAGCCAAGCGGCGCGTTTCGGGTCCTTCTCGTCAAGCGCCCTTCTGCCAAGGAACTCCTGCGCCAGCGCATCGCCTTCCTCGGCCTTGCACTCGACGGACGTCATGTAGTTCTCGAGATCGCTATCGAACCCGGTTCCCTCGCGGATCTCGGCTTTTATCCTCTCGAATTCGACATCATGTGGATTCGGCGGCTCGCCGTAGCTGAGAGCCTTCTGCGGCACGACGGCACCCGGCACGGCGCCGCAGCGCGCACACCCCGCCGCGGCGCTTTTCTTCTTGTACCCGCACTCGGCGCAGACCACACCTTCTTCGGCCTGCATCTTCTCTCCCACGCTTGAGCCTGTCTTCTTATCCGCAATAACTTCCATAGTTCACCTCATTCAATTTCTATTCGCTGTTCAAAGCGAAATCTTACACCCCATGCGTCAGCAAAATACCTACTGCGCGTTGAACTCCGCCGCAAACGCGGCGCAGTTGGCAGTGGGAGAGTTGTGGTCACCTTTTACGGCGAAGCGCACAACTCGGTACTTGCCTGCGAACTCTCTTTCACGTAGGACATCGTGAAAGATCTGCGCCATGTGCTCGGGCGGATTGCGGAACGCGCCGCACCCCCATGCTCCAAGCACAATGGCGTCGTGCCCGTGCAGAAGGCCCACGCGCAGCATAGACCGGATCTTGCCCTTTGTGACGTCCGCAAGTCCAGCGGGAAGCCTTCCATCAGGAGTGAGGCGAGGACGACAGATCGCCGCCATGGAGACGGTTGCGCACTCGAACGGCTTCTCGACAAGCGCGTCGCCATCGCAACCGCTCGTGCGGAAGAACGTGACACGTCCCGAATAGATGCAGCCTGTATCGCGGTCCATCGGATACTTCCCGTTGCCCATCGGCACGCCGATGAGCCCTGCATGGTATTTGCTGTACTGGTAGAGCGACACGCAGAGGTTGCTCTGCCGGAAGAGCGACTCCTCCTGCGCTCGTGAGCCGCGCAGCACGCCGCCTCCGGGCGTATGCCTGTTCGCCATGTTGAGCATTATCGGGCGATACCCTTCCTCGACAAGGCGGTGGGCCACCTTCACACAGTCGTCGTGGACCATGTCGCACACGCTAGCGTCAGCAGGCGGCACTTCGTCCACTCGTGGCGGATTCACGTAGAACACGCTCGCCTCCAGCACATCCTTGACAGGCGGCAGGTTCACACGCACGCCCGAAGGCGCCACGTACCCGCCTTCTCGGCAGATGCGCATCGTCTCCTCGAAGACCTCGCGGTTCTTCTGCTTCCTCTCGGCGATCGCCGGATCGTAGGTATGGTCATGCTGATGCATTTTCTCTTTCCTTCCTCGTTTCACATTTTCTTTTTAGCAAGATGAATTGGGTTCACAAGAACATTCTGCTCTTCCAGCGGCTGGGCAATACTTTTCCGGGTGAACGGCTAACAGTTTATCATATTGCGGATTTGACAGCAAGAGGAAATTTGAATTTTTTTCTGAGCTCCGATAAGACAGAAGACAAAAGACAAAGGACAGAGGATGGCGGCTGTATTCCGCGAAGCATCTTCCAGCCAGATCCTTTGTCGTCTGTCCTCTGTCGTCTGTCCTAACCGCGAAACTCCGAAACCTAGAAACCAGAACACAGAAATCTCATGCAGTTTTCTTCCCGTCTCCGGCGGGAATCTCCTTGACGCCGTTCAGGGCAAGCAGGCTATGCCTTGTTTGACGCGTAAGGTGGTACCCGCCGCAGAACGGGCACTCATACGCG
>JAFUDL010000272.1 GCA_017459225.1 Kiritimatiellia bacterium | reverse complement strand
CCTCTCCACCGGCACGCTCGTGAGCCGCATGGGCTCCTACCTCCAGGCCGAGAACGAGGCCGAGACGCGCGGCATACTCGACTTCAAATACTGGGACGGCGCTCACCTCGGATGGACGTGCAGCGAACCCGGCGGCGACGTGAACGAACTCGTCATGCGCGTGTGGCAGCGCCGCCCGCTCTACGGCAGCGGTGCCGACGACGAGACGGTCGACGCCGCCGACCGCCAGGAATACACCATCACCGGCGAGGCCCACATCGAGGGTCACTACCCCTTCTACCTGCAATGACCACTCCACGCCATAGACGCGGCCAGATCGTTCTGGTGCTCGTGTTCATGATGCTCGGCCTTCTGCTGCTCATGCTCGTGAACGCGGACGTCTTCATGGCCATTCGCGGCAAGGGCCGCCTGCAGAACGCCGGCGACGCCGCAGCCCTCGCGGCCGCGCGCTGGCAGGGCATAACCCTCAACGCCGTTGGCGCGCTCAACCTCGCGCAGATCGACATCGCCTGCAAGTACTGCGAAACCCCCTCGCAGATATCCAACCTCGTCGCCGGCGTGCAGCACCTGCAGGAACGCCTCGTCTTCGCAGGCCCCTGCGCGGGGCTCTACGCCTCGCAGTGCATCGCCGCCAAGAACGGCATTGAGGTGGACAAGGGCATGACGGGCCTCGTCAACGACTCGATCGCCGGCGCAGCCCGATACGTGCCAGGCACCCCCTCCTGGCCCACGAAGAGCGAAGACTACGCCCTCATGCTCAAAGGCGCGATCTCCGAAGGCGTTTACGCCGGATGCGACAACGCCCAGTTCTTCAACTACAGCGCCAACGGCTCGCACCCGCTCTTCAACCGCGCCTTCTACCAGGCGGTGGACGGCGAGGACTGGTGCTGGTTCTTCCTGCGCGGCAACATGTACGACCTCCTCAAGAACTTCAACGGCTGGGGCGACGTGCCGGAAGGCGCCACGCCGTCGCCCACCAATCCTGAATTCTACGCCGTCGACGTCAATCGCTTCTCTGGCGCCCTGCGCGACGTCGACCCCGACCAGAACGGCCAGCGCATCCGCCGCAACGCAATCGACCTCGCCCGCCGCGCGGGATGCGAGAACGTGAACGAATACGCATTCGACCGCTCAGGGGTTCTGACCAACTTCACCGACTACGCATGGTATGTGTACGGCGGCGACTGGCGGCAGTGGACAGAGATGCACCGGGCGGGTCCGGACCAGCTTCCGCTCCGAAGCGACGTGCAGCCTCGCTACGACGTGTTCGGCTGCTCCGCCGTGACGCGCGTTGTGTCAACCCTCACCCCCGTCACCCCCGGCACCACTCCCCGCCAGAACATCTGGACCGCCGCCGCAAAGCCCTTCGGCGAGATAGACGGCAAGACCATCACTCTCGACGGCGAGATCCCGCTCGTCACCCCCGCCTTCACGGCAGTGCGCCTCATAATGCTCGCAGGAGCCTCCGAGGAGCGCCAGAACATGGCCGAGGACGACTGGGTTGTGCACACGCGCGACCACATCCAGATGTGCGCCGAGGGCAAGGGCGTGGCTGGCTGCCGCTACTGCGCAATACTCGAGAACAAGTGGAACAAGGACGCGTTCCGCCTCAAGGGCGTCGCGTGGCTCTCGAGAAACAGCGACCAGTGCATTGTCCACACAGGCGGAGGTCCCGCCCCAACAGGAGGCACCCGCCATGCACGCTAGAGCCAAGTCAGGACAGGCCGGCATCGAGTTCGCCGTGGGAGTGTTCGCCTTCGCGCTTCTGCTGAGCGCACTCTTCACGTTCGCCGCCATCATCCCCGAGTCAACTCGCGTGCAGAGCCTCACGCGCGCAATGGCGGGACGCAACGCCGAGGCGGGCGAAGGCACCGCCGAGGGCAACCTTCCCGACCGCACACTCGACAATCTTCCGCTCGCCCTCCGGTCCGTTCCAGCCGTCGACCTCGTGCGCGAACGCCTCGACTTCACCGTCGACCTCGACGAGCTCGCCGCCACCTACATGTTCGGCGAAGGCGGCAAGAGCGAACTCAAGATAGGCGAGGAGGCGTTCCTCCCCGCAATGGGCCTGCCGGCCTTCAACCCCGCAACCGCAATAACAGACGAGGAGGGCCTGCTGTGAAACGACGCATCATCATCCCGGCCGTCATTGCCATTCTCGCCGCCCTCGCAGGCGGATGGATCTTCACCACGCGCTCGCTGCCGCTCAACGCGGAATACCACTCCATAGTCGGAGGTGACTACGAGGTGGCCGTGCGCTTCGAGCACGGCACTGCAGAAACTGCCGCGGAGAAAGCCGCCGCGGAATACAAGAACGACGGCTGGGACGAGCTTCCCGTATCCACGCGCACGTTCAGGCTGTTCTCGCGCGGACGCCGCACCGCCGCCCTCCTCGCCGAGGACCTCCCCGACAAGGTGCGCATCACCGAACTGCGCAGAAAGTAGCATCAATTTCAAAGGAGCCAACACGGAATGAAACAGAAAGTGACACTTATCGTCGCAATCGCGGCCGGAATACTCGCGGCCGTTCTCACGCGTACGTACCTCGCATCAAAGGACGCCATTCTCGCGAAGATGATCCAAGACTTCCGAGATCGTCACGGCGTGATAGAAGTGCTTTGCTACGCGGAGGACGTTCCCGGCGGAACGAAGCTCGAGATGAAGCACCTCGGAACGCGCAAGGTGCCGGAGAGCGGACTTCGCGGCCAGGCGCTCTCAAAGCAGAACGCGGACGAGATCATCGGTCGTAAGATCATCAGCGGACACAACAATGGCGAGCTCGTGTTCTGGAGCGACATCGAAGGCGGCAATCCAACAGGAAGCGGGCTCGCGACCGACATACGCAAGAAGATGAGGGCCGTCTCGATCAACGCTACAGGCGCCGCCGCAGTGAGCGGAATGGTGAAGCCCAACGATCACGTGGACGTGATCGGCACCTTCTCGTTCCCCAAGCCGGGAGACGGCGACAAGCAGGTTCAGGAGCTCGTGACGTGCACGATGCTCCAGAACGTGCTGGTGCTCGCCACGGGCAAGGACACCGCGAAGACGACATCCGCATACAACTTCGGTGGCTCCAACTACTCCACAGTCACGCTAGAGGTGACGCCGCGCGAAGCCGAGATGCTCGTCTTCTGCGAGCAGATCAAGGGCCGCCTCGCGCTCACGCTCAGAAACAGAAACGACACCTCCTACGAGAAGGAGCTGCCGCAGGTCGACTTCGAGAAGATCCGCAGCGAGATCGAGGAGCTCAACATGAAGCGCCAGATGGAAATCGGAGGGGCACGCTAATGGCTTTCGAACTCGACATCGTGCAGCCCGGCGAGGGAACTGCAAACCGCTACCTCTTCAATGACGGCTCGTACATCATCGGCCGCGGTCCTTCATGCCACATCAACCTGAACGACCCTGGCGTCTCCGAGCGCCATGCTCTGTTGCTGCTGAGCAACACCACAGCGACGATCCAGGACATGCACAGCGTGAACGGCACGTTCGTGAACGGAACGCCGATAGGCGACATCGTGGAGCTTTCGCCCGAAGCCGTGGTGCAGCTGGGCGACACCGTGCTGCGCGTTTTCCCGGTCTCAGACGAAGAAGTGGCCGAGATGCAGCAGGCAGAGGAAGAGCCCGCGGAGGAGGAGTCCACAGAGGAGGCGACTGCGGCCGATCAGGGTGCGCAGGCCGCCAAGCCCGAGGAAGAGGAGCCTCGCCCCGACCCGATGGCCGAAGTGCGCCGCCAGGTGAAGGAGCAGATCCAGAAGGAGCTCATCGACCGCCTCGACCTGAAGCGCCTCACGGTGGCGGGAGTGGACCGCGCCGGACTCGAACGCCAGGCCACCGCGAAGATCCACGAGATCGTGGAGCAGGTGCGTTCGAACGGCAAGCTCCCCGCCGGCATCGACGCAGACCGGCTCGAGCGCGAAGTGTTCAACGAGGCCATGCGCCTCGGGCCGCTCGAAGACCTCCTCGCCGACGACTCAGTGACGGAAATCATGGTCAACGGCCCGCACCGTGTGTACGTGGAACGCCGCGGCAAGCTGCAGCTCACCGACCTCCAGTTCCTGGACGACGCAAGCGTGATGGCCGTGATCGAGCGCATCGTATCGCCCATCGGCCGCCGCATCGACGAGTCGCAGCCGTACGTGGACGCCCGCCTCGCCGACGGTTCGCGCGTGAACGCCATCATTCCCCCTCTCGCCCTCTCTGGCCCCACCATCACCATCCGAAAGTTCGCGAAGAAAACGCTCACCGTCGAGGACTTCGTGAACTTCGGCACATGGACGTACAACGCCGCCGAGTTCATGAAGGCGTGCGTGATCATGCGCAAGAACATCATCGTGGCAGGCGGAACGGGATCAGGCAAGACCACCCTTCTAAACCTCCTATCCGGGTTCATCCCGTCGAGCGAGCGTATCGTGACGGTGGAGGACGCCGCCGAACTCAAGCTCGTGCAACCGCATGTGGTGCGCCTCGAGGCGCGCCCGCCGAACATCGAAGGCCGCGGAGCGGTGACGATCCGCGACCTCGTGAAGAACTGCCTGCGAATGCGTCCCGACCGCATCATCGTTGGCGAATGCCGCGGCGGCGAGGCCCTTGACATGCTCCAGGCCATGAACACCGGCCATGACGGCTCGCTCACCACGGTGCACGCCAACTCCCCGCGCGACGTGATATCCCGTCTAGAGACAATGGTGCTGATGAGCGGCATGGAGCTGCCCTCGCGCGCCATCCGCGAGCAGATCGCCTCGGCCGTGGACATCATCATCCACGAGTCGCGCCTCTCCGACGGCTCGCGCAAGGTCGTGGCCATCTCGGAGGTCACCGGCATGGAAGGCCAGCAGATCGTGATGCAGGACATCTTCCAGTTCCGCCAGACAGGCGTCGACGCCCACGGCAAGGTGGCGGGATACTTCCGCCCCACCGGCGCCATCCCCACCTTCTACGAACACCTCAAGAGCCGCGGCCTCCATCTCGACACGGCGATCTTCGACCCGAACCGCCAGGTCGAAGTGCGCCTGGAGATGATCGGCGACTAGGGAAGCGCGATGAACTTTACACGCGAGGTCATCTTCTACTGGGGCGCAATCGCTGCCGTCGCGGCGGCGTTCTTCTCGTTCGCGCTCCTGTTCGTCTCGGCACTCAACGAGGGGGCCGACAACTATGCCACCGAGATGGGCAAGGAGACGAGCCGGCAGTTCGAAGACGTGTTCATGTTCGTCTCGCCCGCGAAGATCGCGAACCTCGGGCGCATAGCGGCCCTCACCGCATTCTTCCTGTTCTTCATCCCGCTCTTCAGCTTCACGAGCGCGGCCTCCACGATAGCCGGCATAGCGCTCGGCCTTGGCGCGGGAGCGTTCGTGTTCACCCTGCCCGGACGGTACGTGAAGATTCTGCGAGACAAGCGGCGCACGAAGTTCAACGAGCAGCTGGTGGAGGCGCTCGGAACGATGTCCAACGCCCTCCGCGCTGGATTCTCCATCAACCAGGCGTTTGAAAGCGTGGTGGAGAACGGCGAGAAGCCGATATCGCAGGAGTTCAGCGTGCTGCTGCAGCAGATGCGCGTGGGCCTGAGCTTTGAGGACGCGCTTGCCTCGCTCGACCGCCGCGTCGCATCCGACGACCTCACGCTCGTCTGCACATCGATCGACATCGCCCGCAAGACCGGCGGCAACCTCACCGAGATATTCGACCGCATCTCCGAGACCATCCGCGGCCGCATGCGCATCGAACGCCGCGTGCGCACTCTCACCGCACAGGGCCGCCTGCAGGGCATCATCGTCTCCAGCATGCCAATCGTGCTCGGCATAGCCATGACCGTGCTCAAGCCAGACGTGATGAAGCCCTTTCTCATGTCGCTAAAGGGCATGGCGTGCGTGGGCCTCACGCTCGCGCTCGTCACGATAGGCTGGCTTGTCATACGCAAGATCATCAAGATCGAGGTGTGATGGAGGGCGGCTTCCAGAAGGCCATGCGCCGGCGCGCCAGAATCGTGCGCGCCATCCGCGCTTTCTTCGACGAACGCGGCTTCGTTGAGGTGACGACGCCCGTGATGATCGCAGCGCCCGCTCCCGAGCCGCATATCGACTGCCCTCCCTGCGGCGACAAGTTCCTGCGCGCCTCGCCCGAGCTGCAGATGAAAAAGCTGCTTGCCGCGGGCATGGACAAGATATACGAGATCGGTCCCTGCTTCCGCGACGGCGAGAGGGGGTCCCGCCACAATCCCGAGTTCACAATGCTGGAGTGGTACCGCCGCGACGCCACATACCGCACCATCGAAGAGGACACGAAGGCACTTCTCGCCTACCTTCTGCCAATTGCCCAAGATGGTAGAACCGCTCAATCCTCGCAACATCGGGCACGCTGGCCGCAAGCCCCCGTCATCACCGTTTCCGTGCGCGAGATGTACGTCAAGCACGCCGGATGGGATCCGTTCTCGGAGTGGAACCAGGACCGCTTCGACTACGACATGGCAACGAAGATCGAGCCGAACCTTCCTTCGGGATTCGTGTTTCTCATGGACTATCCGTGCGGTGCCGCCTCGCTCGCGAAGATCCGCGGCGATGTGGCCGAACGCTGGGAGCTCTACCACAACGGACTTGAGCTCGCCAACTGCTTCACCGAGCTTTGCGACGGTGAAGAGCAGCGACGGCGCTTCTTCGCGGCGCGCGAGGAAAGGCGTCTTCTCGGCGAAAGCGACTATCCGATCGACGAGGAGTTCCTGGAGACGCTGCCGCTCATCAAGTCGGCCGCAGGCGTGGCGCTCGGAATCGACAGGCTTGTGATGGCGCTGTGCGGCGAGGGCGACATCCACTCCGTCATGGCCGGCGAATAGCGCGCCACGTTCAGCGCGTGGTTGCGCGGTTGAACGCCTCGTCGATGAACACGATGCGCGGCTGGTGGGCGCGCGCCTCCTCGGGCGTGAACTGGCCGAAGGACATCACGATCAGATGGTCGCCCACTTTGCCCATATGGGCGGCGGCGCCGTTGAGGCAGCACACGCCCGAGCCGCGGCGGCCGGCGATGACATACGTCTCGAACCGGTTGCCGTTCTCCACGTCGGCGCAGAGAATCTTCTCGTGCTCGTAGAGACCGGCGGCGTCCATGAGATCCTGATCGACCGTAAGCGAGCCCATGTAGTCGAGGCAGGCCTCGGTTACATGAATGCGGTGAAGCTTGGCTCGCAGAAGTGTGAGCGTCATTTAAGCCCCTCCTCCACGAGGGCTGCGGTCACGACGACCTTCCTCGGGGCGGAACTATCGGCAGCCTCGAACATGACGTTCGTCATGATCTTCTCCATCGCGGCGCGCAGACCGCGGGCGCCGGTCTTGCGGGCGAGCGCGTTTCGGGCGAGGGCGCGCAGGGCGTCCGGCTCGAAGGAGAGGTCAACGTTGTCGAGGGAGAGAAGCTTGCGGTACTGCTTCACGAGGCAGTTCTTCGGCTCGGTGAGAACGCGCACGAGGTCGTCTTCGGTGAGCTCGGTCATGGACGTGATCACGGGCAGACGGCCGGTGAACTCGGGAATGAGGCCGAACTTGATGAGGTCCTCGGGATGCACATCGAGCGCGGGACGCGTCCCCGTCTGTCCCGGCGCGGAGTCTTTGCCGTTCATGTCGAATCCGATCACCGACTTGCCGGTGCGCTCGGCGATGATCTTCTCAAGGCCTACGAACGCGCCGCCGCAGATGAAGAGGATGTTGGATGTGTCGACCTCAATGTACTCCTGGTCGGGATGCTTGCGTCCACCCTTCGGGGGGAAGCGGCACACCGTGCCCTCGAGTATCTTCAGAAGCGCCTGCTGCACGCCCTCGCCGGAGACGTCGCGCGTGATGGAGACGTTCTCCGTCTTCGAGGCGATCTTGTCGATCTCGTCGATGTAGATGATTCCGCGCTTTGCGAGTTCGACGTCGCCGTTGGCGTTCTGCCACAGGTAGCGCACGACGTTCTCAACGTCCTCGCCCACATAGCCGGCCTCCGTGAGGGTGGTTGCGTCGCCGATCGCGAAAGGCACCTTAAGGAGCTTCGCGAGCGTGCGCGCGAAGAGCGTCTTTCCGCAGCCGGTGGGACCGAGCAGCAGGATGTTGGCCTTCTCGATCTCCACATCGGCGAACTCGGAGCTCTCTGCCTTCGCGCCCTTGGCCTTGGCGGCCTCCTGCGCCTCGAGGCGGCGGTAGTGGTTGTGCACCGCGACAGAGAGAATCTTCTTCGTCTCGTCGTGGCCGATCACGTACTTGTCGAGGAACGACTTGATTTCGCGGGGGGCCGGAACAGGACCAAGCTTCGGGGTTGGAGCGCGCTGGCGTGAGGCGCTCGGCGCGGCGATGCCCATCTTCTCGTTCATCTCGTCGATTATCGCGCCGGCGGAACGCACACAGTCTTCGCAGATGTTGGCCTTCTCGGAGGGAATCACAAGGATGCCGTCGGCGAGGCTACGCCCGCAGAACGAGCATACTATGTTGTCGGGAGGGATGTTTGAATTCTTGCGCGCCATGTCTATCAGGCCTTCTTGGGAACGAGCACCTTGTCGATCAGACCCCACGAGCATGCCTCTTCGGCGCTCATGAAGTGGTCGCGGTCGGTGTCACGCACAACGTTCTCCAGCGCCTGGCCGGAATGGGAGGCGAGAATCTCGTTGAGCTTCTGCTTTAGGCGCAGAATCTCCTGGCATGTGATCTCGATGTCGCTTGCCTTGCCCTCGGCGCCGCCCCAGGGCTGGTGGATCATGATGCGTGCGTTGGGGAGAGCGAAGCGGCGGTCCTTGGCGCCGGCGGTGAGAAGCACTGCGCCCATGGAGGCTGCCTGGCCGATGCAGTACGTGGCCACGGGGCAGGAGATGAACTGCATCGTGTCGTAGATCGCGAGGCCCGCAGTGACGCTGCCGCCCGGCGAGTTGATGTACATGGAGATCTCCTTCTTCGCGTCCTGCGCCTGCAGAAAGAGGAGCTGGGCGACGATGAGGTTGGCCATGTCGTCGTTCACCTCGCCGCCGAGGAGCACGATGCGGTCCTGCATGAGGCGGCTGTAGATGTCGTAGGAGCGCTCGCCGCGGCTCGTCTGCTCAACGACCATCGGCACGAGGTACGAACTTGCTTTCACTGCTTTCATTTCATCAATCTCCGTGCCGCGTCTCTACTTCGCCTCGGCGAGGATGAAGTCGAGCGCCTTCTCTGCGCGCACCTGCTCGCGGTAGACCTCGGTCTGCCTCTGCTCAGCGAGCTGCTTGCGGAGATCGTCCACCGTAGTGCGGCCGTTGGAACCGGCGGCGATCTTCTCAAGGCCTGCGGTGACGTCGGCATCGGTGACCTCAAGCTTCTCCGCCTCGGCGATGCCAAGAAGGATGTAGGAGAGGCGCACCTGGCGCACGGCATGTTCCTCGGCGTCGGCGATGATGCGGTCGCGGTTCTTCTCGATGTAGTCGCCGCTTACGCCCTGGTACTGGGCGCGCATGGCAAGGTCTTCGAGATAGCTGTGCGTCTGGCGCTGCACGAGCGAAGGAGGAACGTCAAAGTCCGCCTTGGAGAGCAGCTGCTCAATCGCCTGGTTGCGGCGGCCCTCGAGCTCGGCTGCGACGGCGTCCTTCTCCATCTGCTCGCGGAACTGCGCGCGCAGGGCGTCGAGCGACTCAGCCTTGGCGGCCTCGGCGAAAGCGGCGTCGTCGGGAAGTGCGCGGCGGCGGAAGTTCTTGACGGTGACCTTGTACGTGCAGGTGCGTCCCTTGAGCGCCTCGGGCGCGTTGTCCTGCGGGAAGTGCACCTTCACGTCCTCCTTCGTCTCGCCGACCTTCATGCCCTTGAGGGACTCGAGTATCTCGGGGATGAAGCGCCCCTCTTCAAGCTGCGTCCAGAACCCCTCGGCGGAGCAGACGGCCTTGAGGTCCGGCACGACTTCGGAAAGCGGAGTGTTCGCGCCGTCGTCGAGGAAGCCTGCGTAGTCGAACTGCACGAAGTCGCCATCGCCGATGACCTCGCCGTCCTTGGCGTCCTCGAACTTCGCGAACGCCTTGCGGAAGCTCTCAAGGCGCTCCTCAACCTGCGCATCGGTCACCGTGACGTCGCCGGGCTTGATCGAAAGCTTCTTGTATTTCGGCAGGTCGAACTCGGGCTTAACCTCGACCTTCGCCGTGAACGTGCATCCCGTCTCGGGGGCAAACTGCATCTCCTCAACTTCCTGAAGGTTCACGACCTTGAGCTCGGCCTCCTTCACGGCCTTCGGATAGAATTCGCGGAAGCACGCGCCGGCGCACTCCTTGGTTATGTCGCCGCTGAACCTATCCTTGACTACGGCCATGGGCACCTTGCCCTTGCGGAAACCTGGCACCGACACTTCACGCAGGAACATGTTGAGCACCTTTTTGTAGGTCGGTTGGACCTCTTCCGCATCGAGCTTCACGGAGAACGCGATCACGCACGGACTGGACTCTTTTTTCTCGAACGTCATTTCTATTCTACCTTTCTTGGGGAAACGAGTTGTATATTTTACCAAAAAATGGACGATTTGACGAGGGGTCAGGAAATTTTCATGTAATTGCTGAATGGGTCAATTGGCATTACGGCGCAAAATATGGTCAAATAAGGGCATGAACAAATTTCGCATCATAGTCGCCACGCTCGCGCTGGCCGCCACAGTCGTTGCGCAGTCGGAGAAGCCGCGTTCGATCTGGACCATGCCGAACATCTGGCCGCGCCACCGCCAGCTGCGCAAAGAGCTCATGGCCGCCATCCACCGCGGCGACATCCCCGCCATGGAATCCACCTGCCGCGCCGCAATCCTCATTATGCCGGACGACGCCACATGGCACTACAACCTTGCCTGCGCCCTCGCATACCGCGAAGACCCCGCCGAGGCCCTCGACGAACTGGAGAAGGCCATAAACTTCGGTTTCCGCCAGGCGGACGCCATCGCCGCAGACAAGGACTTCGCCCGCATCAAGGAGAATCCCCGCTTCCAGACTCTCGTGGAGAAGGCGCGCGAGCTCGCCGGCAAGCCCTTCGTGAACCGCCCCACCCCAACCCCCCATTTCGCCACCGCCGGCGCAAACATCACGCTCACCGACGCGAACTTCGTCTGGGACTTCGACTCCGGCGTCTTCAAAGCCCTCCTAAAACTCAACCATCCGCAAATCCCTGTCGCGCAGCTGGCACCATCCTTCTCCAAGTCTAGGCCCGCCGCCCCAGAAGTGCCTCTCGTGATGAAATACCTCGGCGACGAGACCGGCGCGGGAAACACTGGCGACATCTACATCAACCGCGACCGCGGCCATTCCACGATTCCCGTTGGCGACTATCCTCAGCTCACAACGGTGCACTACCCAGGCTCCGCCCGCGCAACCGAAGCAGACATCAACCACCCCAACGCCCACTTCGCCAATCCCGTGTTCGGCAACATCTCGCGCGGCTTCACAAAAGGTCCCTATTGGCGCTCAATGGCAAGGCACTCCTTCACCGAACCAGGCCTCGCCACACGCATGGATCTTCTCTACCGCAACAACCAGTTCTGGGTGATCCCTTGCGTCAACGACTTCGGAAAGCCGCAGATCGGCGACGTGTTCCCGGCCAACGCCCCCTTCCAGTTCGTGACCGTGGGCGCATCCTGGACCGACAAGCCCTTCGTCTGCGCGGCCCTGGCCGCATCCGCCTCCTTCCAGCCTCTCACCAAAGAGTCCATCATCCGCCGCCACCTCATGGGCCCAACAATGCAGTGGCTCCTGCGCAGCACCCAGAAAGGCGTATACACCGAAACCGCCTACCTCACCTCCATCGCCCACCCCACCGCCTTCGCCCGCAGCCGCCTCGACACAGTGCGCCTCGTGAAGACGGCGCACGAACTCACCCCCGATCAAGTGCCGCCCGCCGTCTCGCTCTCCATCATCAACTCGCGCCTCTTTCCCGTGAAGTTCTATCGCCCCGGACGCGACTACCCGGACATAATGCCCGAACTTCTCATGAACACTCCCTCCGCCATCGCATTCGTGATGCGCGCCCCAGAGCGCCGCCGCACGTTCCTTTTCCGCGCGCAGTCCTTCCCCGAGAATGACCCCGAAACGGAATTCGCGTGGCGAGTGATAAGCGGACACTCCTCCTGCGTGAAGATCACCTCCCCCACCGGCGAGACACTCAACACCCCAGAGCGCGGATTCGCGCAGATCGAGATTGACCGCCTCTCCATCACCAGCCGCGTTGACGTGGCGTGCTTCGCGAAGTCGCGCGGCACCACGTTCGGCGCACCCGCCATCATCTCGTTCAGCCCCGTCTCGCTCGAAAAGCGCGCCTACCGCCCCGACGGGCAGATCGAGTACATCGACTACGAAAACAGAGCCTACAACTACTGCGACCCCCGCATCGCCCTGCCACGCAACTGGAAGGACGTCTACGACTACTCGCCCGAAGGCAAGCTTCTCGGCTTCACGCGCCACATCGCAAACAAGCCCACCGCATCATTCACCCGCACAGGCGAGAGAATCGTCGAGAAAAACGAGGACGGTTCGCCGAAGAAGCTTGTGCGCGTGCGCTACATCATGCGCAAGACCGGCAACGACTTCCAGCCATTAGAACTCACCTACACCGACGACGGCGAACCGATGGAACTGACGCCGCCAAAGAAAAAATAGTCTCTGCAAATTCCTGTCGCCGCCGTCAAGCGTCATCGCGCAGTGTCCGAACGGGTGAGGAGAAATCCCGTGTTCGGGTGACGTGCGAGCGTAAGACGCTTTCCGTCGCAGGTGAGCGAGCGGATTCGAAACTTGGGCCGCGCGGTGTGGAATCCGCATAGCGCGTCAGGTTCAAACGCATCGTTTCTCCCCCGATTGGCGTCAACCTCACCGCTCCCCGACTTCGCGGAGAATTTGCCATCTTCCGGCAGCCTTTTGCCGCCAACGGCCGGGCGTGTAGTCGTGACATCACCATTACGAAATTTTCGTTACGAAATTTTCGTAATTCAGCATTGCGCCCACGCCGTCTTTATGATATAGTATCGGCATGAACAGAAGCAATCCTTTTTTGACCGCCGGATATGACGGTCCAGAGACATTTTGCGACCGCGAGCGGGAGACGGCAGATCTCGTTTCCGCGATCGAAAATGGCCGCAACGTCACGCTGATCGCTCCACGCCGATATGGCAAGACCGGTCTCATTCGGAACGTGATGCGGGTCCTGGCTGACCGCTACGACACGGTGTACATCGACATATATGCGACGGAAAGTCTTTCGGACTTCGCCCGGATATTTGCGGAGCGTGTGGTCTCGTCTCTGGAGACGAAACGGGAGAAGGTCGTGTCCACGCTCGGACGCTTCTTTGGAAGCCTTCGGCCAACCGTCTCACCGCAGCCGGACGGGTCGGTGAAATGGTCGTTCGACCTTGCGCAGCCGGAGGCAAAGGCCTCGCTTGAGGGAACGTTCGAATTCCTCAAGAGCAGGAAACGGCCGATAATGATTGCAATAGACGAGTTCCAGCAGGTGCGAAAGTACCCAGAGGCGAACACCGAGGCGCTTTTGCGTTCGTACATACAGTTCCTGCCTGACGTCCATTTTGTCTTTGCCGGTTCGCAACTGCGCCTGATGAGCGGAATGTTCGTCTCGCCGCGCGGGGCGTTCTACAATTCCACTGACATCATGTCGCTTGACGTCATCGACAGAAAAAAGTACAGGGACTTCGCAGGCAGATTCTTTGCCGCGGAGGCGATGCCGTTCTCGAAGGCCGCATTTGATGAGCTGTATCGTCGTTTCGACGGCATAACCTGGTACGTGCAGTCGGTGCTCAATCGCGTCTGGCAGAAAGGCAGCGGGTTCAGGACGAGAAGGGATACCGACGATGCGGTGAAATCGCTGGTGGACAACAGAAACCTTGTCTTCTTCGACCTTTTCCGCAGCCAGAGCGAGGCGTCAAGGGCCCTGCTCAAGGCCGTTGCCGCCGAGGGCGTAGTTTCTGCCCCGACCGGCAAGGCTTTTCTCTCGGATCACTCGCTTGGAGCGGCGTCGACAGTATCTTCCGCGATTGAGAATCTCGTCGGGCGGGAACTACTCTACAAATCGGAGAATGGATACATGGTCTACGACAGGCTTTTCGGTATATGGCTGAGGCGAGATATGGTTAGTCATCACTCAAAAATAACTTGAACACTCCATCGAGCCAGTTGCAAAACCTGCTTTTTAGTTTCACGCAAAGTCCGCTAAGTTCGCAAAGTCATCCATGAAACAGAACTTCGCGTACTTTGCGAACTTGGCGTGAGATGTTTTTGGAGG
>JAFUDL010000271.1 GCA_017459225.1 Kiritimatiellia bacterium | reverse complement strand
GTGGGCCACGAACAATGCATATCTCGTGACGAGCTACGCCGGCGGATACAGCCTCACGAACACGATCTGGTTCACGGTGGGAATAGAGGAGGAGCCGACGCCCTGTTTCACGCTGGGGTGCCAGAAGGTGTTCT
This sequence comes from Kiritimatiellia bacterium, assembly GCA_017459225.1. GTDB lineage: Bacteria > Verrucomicrobiota > Kiritimatiellia > RFP12 > UBA1067 > RUG572. Next base: position 4,094 of record JAFUDL010000271.1, on the reverse strand, counting down.
TCCTCAACGACGCGGACATCTTCGACAACAGCGAATTTCCGACGAACCGCCCCGAGCGCATACGCCCGGTGACGCTGAATCTTCTAGGGCCTTATGGAACGAACGGTACCGTGAAGCTGTCGGCGCAGGGTTCGGCCTCGCCTGTGATGTTCTACATCGACAACGGCGTGACAAATTTGATAACGGACTTTACGGGGACAGTCCCCGCGCGGTTTCCGCAGTTTACAAGTTTTCAAGTTTTAGGGTTTGACGGGGACAGACCCACGCGTTTTCCAAGCGTATTAAGGTGGGAAACAACCAGAACAACTTGAAAAAACAACTTTGAAGAGGTGCGCGGGCTAACTCTCCCTCGCGCATTTTTTCATCTGTTTGTCACAGAAAGGATTTAGTGTAAAAGTGCCGCTTTGGATGAGCCGATGGGCGCGGGCGAGTTAGCCCACGCGCCAAAGACAGGTTGTTTTCAAACAGTTGTTTCCATTCAACTGGACTCCTCCGACTCCACAGTGACTGTCCCCGCGCGCTTCTTCACACACCTCTGCGCCCTTCGCGCCTCTAGATTTCACGGGCGCTTCTTGGACGTCTTGAAGTCGTATGCGCCGAGGATGCGGCGCTGTTCGTCCGCCGCGCTTACCATCATGAGGCGGTAGCTCGTGCCGTCCGGAGCAACATCCACCACCGCATGCACGCCATTGAACGATTCAGGCGCAAAGTCCTTCAGCCACGGCTCGGCGGCATCTTCCCTGCGGCGCCTCTCCGGGAGAATCCCCGGCGCGTAGAGGCACGGCCAGTCGGCCTTGGCGAGCCGACGCATGGTAGGGCGGTTCATGTGAGCGTCGTGCCACACGCCAGCCACGACCACGCGGGCGCGAAGCGCCTTCACGAGCGCATCGGGCATGCTGTGGTGGCCGTGGTGGTTCGCCTTCGCCACGTCGACCTGCGGACACTCCGCCGCGAGAAAGTCCTCGATCTCCACGCGGCTTCCGTCCGGCTTCTTCATGCCTGCGGAGAAGTCCCCGCCGTTGTAGTAGCGGAAGTCCCCAAGCGAGAACACCATCGCTAGCGAGAGAGGGTTCTCGTCGAACTTGCTTCTGGGCCTGCCCATTGACTCACCAAGGTCACATACGGATCCGTCGCGGCGCAGCAGGCATCCGCGCGCACAGAGCGGCGTGAACGAGAAGCCCTTGCACCCGCCGTGGAGAAGGCGTATTTGGTCGGATCCCTTCTCCAGCCGGAACCTCTCTATCTTTATGCCGCGGCGTTCGACCTCGGCATAGACCTCTTTCAGGTGCTTGACGGTGTAGTCGTCGAACTTGTCGGGACGCGGAGCCGGGTCGTCCATATTGGGCCAGGACCTGTCGATGAACCTGCCGAAATCGAGGAACTCCATGGCCTGCCCGATTCCGCTGAGGCTGAACTTGCCGTTGGCGCTTCTGCCTGCGTTGAAGGGCAGAGCGCCGGCATGGTCGCTGTGGTAGTGGGAGAGGATGAAGTAGTCGACCTTCTTTCCGTTCGGGTTGTCCGCCAGCACCCAGCGGGCGGTCCACTCTCCGGCGCGGCGCGAACCGTTCGGCATGGCTGGCACTCCGCAGCAACGGTAGTCGCCGCAGTCTATGAGCGCCGACGTACCGTCTGGAAACACGAGGAACGACGCCTCGGAGCTGCCGGTGTAGAGGGTGGTTATCCGGAAGCGCCCCTTCTCCCACTTGGGGAGAGTGGCGCCTGCAAGCGGATGCTTCGTCATTTCGGCCCATATACGGTCACCGAGGGCGCCAACGCCCAACGTCGCGAAGCCCTTGCCTATAAACGCGCGCCTGCCGCACGCGGACATTTTCTGGAGTGTAGCATCTTTCATGATTGACCTTCCTTCGTTTCGATTGGCCACGGCCACGCGCAAAGACGAGTCCATCTGCTAGCCGATGGAGGGCTTGCGGCCTTCGAGGGCGGGGTTGTGGTGGGCCCAGAGGGCCTGACGGGCGACGCCGAGCATTATTGCGGCGTCGTCGCGCGTCTGCACCCCGCGCGAGAAGATGCGGTGTATGCCCTGCATCATGTGCTCGGTCTGCTTCTCGTTCATGAAGCCGATGTCCTGCAGCATCGTCTGCCAATTCTTCATGAGCTGCATCTTCTGCGCCTGCGGGGCGGGTGGCGCCTTCTCGTGCGGCGGCTGGTAGCTGCCGGTTGCGGTGAAGAGCTCGTAGCAGGTTATGAGCACGGCTTGGGAGAGGTTGATCGAGGTGTAGCCCTCGTCCACGGGAATGCGGATGAGATGCGTACACTGGGCGACCTCTTCGTTGAGAAGGCCCTTGTCCTCACGCCCGAACACGAGCGCCACGGGACCGGTCTCGGCGAGCGAAAGGATATCGCTCGCGCAGTCGCGCGGCGCCTTCACGTGCTGGCGGTAGAGGCCTCCGCGCGCAGTCGTGCCGACAACGGCCACGCAGTCTGCCACAGCCTCCTCGAACGTGGCGAACTCGCGCCGGGCGGCAAGTATGTCCGTCGCGTGCACGGCCATGCGCTCCGCCTCGTCCCAGCCGTTCTGCAGATTGGGCGCGGCGAGAACGAGGTTGCGGAAGCCCATGTTCGCCATAGCGCGGCACGAGCTGCCCACGTTGCCGGTGTAGAGCGTGCCAACGAGCACAACCCTTATGTTGTCCAGCACTGACGCCATATTGTCATGCACCTCCGTTGTATGTGCGCCCTACCGGCGCGACGAGCCTTCGGGCGGCTTGAAGCCCTGTGGGGCGGACGACCTGTGCGGCAAGGAGCCCTTGGGCTTCTTTTCATTCAGCGGGTTGCGTTCGCTTGCGCACAGCGTTCCCTGATACGCGATCTGGTAGCCCTGCCCGTCCTTTGCAAGATGCGCCACGAAGCAGCCTGTGCCCTGCACGAGATACTCCCACTTCTCGTCGTCCGTCATGAAGAGGTTGCCGAACGGCGAGAGGCGCTGGTAGGCGATGAAGCGCGTGTTGTCGGGCAGCGTCACGCGCACCTTGGAGCGCGTCTTGTCCTTGACAGTGCGCCCGTTGGGGAGCGTGACGTTGTAGAAGTGGTCCTTCTCGTCGCGCCCCTCCTCCACGGTGACGTAGTTGTTCGCGTCGTCCACGTACCGCTTCACTGCGGTGGCCTCAAACGACGTGCAGCCCGTGAGCACGAGCTGCGCCGCCGCCGCGAAGGCCATGATTGCCGTCAATGCGCGCATCGTTGCGTCCTCGTGCGTCCAAGACTAGGCGTTGTACGTGGCGGCGGATGTGGTGCCGCCGTGTCCAGTCCAGTTCGTGTGGAAGAACTGTCCGCGCGGCGCGTCGAGACGCTCGTACGTGTGGGCGCCGAAGTAGTCGCGCTGCGCCTGCAGCAGGTTGGCAGGCAGGCGCTCCGTCGTGTAGCCGTCGAAGTAGCTGAGCGCGCTCGTCATCGTGGGCGCGGGGATGCCGTAGGAGAGCGCGGTGGACGCCACCTTGCGCCATGCGGGCACGAGCTTTTCGATCGTCTCCTTGAAGTACGGGTCCAGCAGCAGGTTGGAGAGCTGCGGGTCGCGGTCGTACGCCTCCTTGATCTTGCCGAGGAACACGCTGCGGATGATGCAGCAGCCGCGCCACATGAGCGCGATGCCGCCGTAGTTGAGGTTCCAGCCGTACGTCTTCGCCGCGGTGCGCATGAGCGTGTAGCCTTGCGCGTAGGAGATGATCTTCGACGCATAGAGCGCCTGGCGGATCGCCTCAACGAACTCCGCCTTGTCGCCAGTGAACGCGGGCACCTTGCGCGCGTACGCCTTGGCGGCGGTCACGCGGTCGGCCTTCATCGCGGAGAGGCAGCGCGCGAACACGGCCTCGCCGATGAGAGTGAGGGGCACGCCCTCGTCGAGCGCGGCGATGCCGGTCCACTTGCCGGTTCCCTTCTGGCCGGCCGTGTCGAGGATCTTCTCGACGATGGGCGAACCGTCTTCGTCCTTGAAGGCGAGGATGTCGCGCGTGATCTCGATGAGGTAGCTGTCGAGCTCGGTCGTGTTCCAGCGCTTGAAGACCTCGTGCATCTCGTCGTCGCTCATTCCGAGAAGGTCGCGCATGAGCTGGTAGCTCTCGCAGATGAGCTGCATG
>JAFUDL010000270.1 GCA_017459225.1 Kiritimatiellia bacterium | reverse complement strand
GAAGCCTGTCCCTCGCCGAAAGTTCCCGCTTCGCCGCAAGCACGTCAAGGAACGCCCTGTATTCCTTCGCGAGCGCGGCGTTGGCGATCGTGGCAGCGCCGCCCTTCGCGTGCGTGCGGGCGTTGATGATCGGCCAGTATTCCCGATGCTCGAAGATGTCCGCCTCCTCCGGCTCGATCTCGACGAGGGACGACTTGAACACCGGCCCGAAGAGCGGTGCGAGCTTCTTCACGTTCTCGCGGCGCGACAGCGCCTCCTTCACGCGGCGCGCGTCGTATGTATCCTTCCATTTGAAGCCCGCAAGCCAAAGCCCCTGGCAGTAGACTCCGCGCGACTCTAGAATGTCGAGCGCCTTCTTCGCGAAGTCACCGTCAGCAAAGCGCCAGCCGATCTTCGCGAGATCGACGTTGGCAAGATTCTTGGTCTTCAGATACTCCAGCACTTCGCCTTTCGTAGCCTTCTGCGAGACGTAGCGCCAGCTTGTGGTGTCGCGCTTCGCCGATTCCGCCACCACGTTGCAGACGAATGCCCCGCCCGCGCCGGCCTCCTCGCCGCGTTCAAGCGCGACGGCGTCAGGCGTCTTGCCAAGGTCCTTCTCAACAAGCGGGAAGTAGAAGTAGGCCTTTGGCAGCGCTTCCGTCTCATACGCATCGAGAACGAGAGTCTTGTCCTCCGCGGCGTCGCATCCGCTCACCGCGAACGCGCCTTCCGGAATCTGCGAGACGACGCGCACGTATCTGCGCCGTGCCGTTGGATTGATCGCGATCGTCTCGGAGAAATACACCCTTCCGCGCACGAACTCGTCCGTCGCTTCCTTGGGCGAACCGTCATCGTTCTTCTCTTCGGCCTCGAAGAAGTGGCGCTCGAGGCGCACCCTGTCGGCGGACATTTCGATACGCGCCCCCGCCGAGCGCGAGAACACCACGCTCTCGCCCTCCTTCGCCTCGAAGCCCACGCGGCTCACCGCCAGCGCGGCGATCATCCCGGAGAAGCCCTTGACGTAGATTATGCTTGCGGACCTGAACGCATCCGTCTCGCCTTTCGCGATCGCCTCCGCATAGTCACGCCAGAATCTGTTCTGGACCACAAGACTTGCAGTGTCCTCCGAATGGCGGCGCTTGTACCAGTGCGACTCCACCCATTCCTTTGTACGCTCCGGCGGACGATAGAACTGCCTGTTCTGGCTGCGCCGCTTCATCGCCTTCTTCAGCTCTGCCACATTTGACATGCTCGCCCTAGGAGCCGGAGCCATAGGAGCCACAGCATCCACATTCCGCAGCGCGTTCATTCTGCCGACAGGCGCACGCATTCGCTGACTGCTCCACCCTGCATCTACCCATGCGGCCATGTCTTGAGCGGGCTCGGCAGCTGCCGGAGCAGCATTGCTCGCCACCTCCTCCGGCGTAATATCTGCACCCATAGCCGCTATCGTATCACAGTTACAGTCAATCGAATACTCAACGTCACCCAGAGCGGCGGAGAACAATCTGTCTTCTTCACCGGGATCGCACGGATTGGCCTCGCACCAGTCGGCAAGGTTGCGCGCCACAACCGGCGCGACGGACGCGACACGCCTCGCAAGCAGGCACTGCTCAAGCGCATTGAGGTCCTGCAGACGGCCAGGCTTCGCGTATTCGCCAAGGTCTTCGCCAAGGAGCCACTTGTCCATGAATTCCTTCAGCCGCTTGTTCCGCAGGTTCGGCGCTACGACGGAATCGAAGAACGCACGGTCCTTTTCGTAGAGGAAGAAGTCGAACTCGTGAGAAGCGTACTTGCCGTAAAGCTCGCGCTTCTCGTCCGCATTCTTCTCCGCCCAGTCGGCCACGAATCCAAACTCGGCAAAGACGGCATCGTCTGCGGAGATTGACTTCATCAGCGCGTGCAGTTCGCCCACGGTCGAATACGATTTCGTGCGCGACGAGTTCGCGAGCGCGTCAAAGCCCTTCTTCACCCTCAGATCCCGCGGCGCGAACGGAACAACCGCGCCAGCAAGCGTCGCTTCGTTGATCGAACGTCCGTCGGTCACTATGATCGAGACGTGCTGCATTCCCGCCGCGCCAGATCGCAGATCCACCTCGACCACGCCGTCCTTGCCCGGTCTCAGGTTGGCGAACACGGCCTCCGGCGCGGGCATGAAGTCGAAGCAGGCGAAGCCATTGCGCGCGGCATCGCCGAAATTACCGCCGGCCAGCCTTGCCGCCATCGTCTCCGCCTTTCCCGCGCTTTCAGGCGGCGCTCCCACCCATCCGTCGCCGTCGGAGAGCTTGATCTCGTTCGTCTTGGTCTCGCTTGTCGTCCAGGGGTTGAGCAGCAGCGACGGACGCTGCAGCATGTTGCCTATGCGGCCCGGCTCCTGGCGGCGGTCAAGGATGTAGCGCAGCTTGTCGCCGAGGTCGCGCCCCGAAATGTAGTCCGTACGCGCCCCGCCCCACTTGCCCTCTCGCATGTTCGGGCGCGCGAGCGACGCGGTTAGCGCGGAGAAAGGCGTTCCCCATCCGGCCACCGGCATCGTGCGCGCCGCGAACACGTGAACGCGCGCGTCTTCGACGGCGTTCGCCACACGCACGCGGAGGACGCCGTTCGTCGCCACTTCCGCCGATTCAATCCGCAGCCCCTCTGGGTTGCCAGTGTCGGAAAGCGAACGCGCCGCGCTCGCGATCACGCCGCCCTCTCCCACGGCCTTCGCCGTCTTGGCGACTGATATCTTGATTGCCTCGGCCTTCTCCGTTCTGGACTTCAGTCGGTAGTCGCCAGCGCGAAGACCAGTGATACGCAGAACGCCGTTCGAGTACGAACACGCGCCAATGCAGTCCTCGGTGATCTCGCCTGCCTTGTTCACCGCGAGCAGCGACACCCAACTCTCAAGCTCCTCGGCTCCCGGCCACACGCCGTCGAAGAGTCCTTTCGCCGGAATCGCGATTTTCTCGCCCTCTGCGGACGCTATTCCGCTGCCCGCATACGCGATGCGCATCCCGCGCTTGAGTCGCCACTTCCATCCGCCAAACTCCTTCGTGCTCACCTCTTCGATGTCGACTAGCGCGCCCAGCTTGATTTCGCCGTTCTCGTCGCACTGAAGCGTCTTATCGATCAGTCTTCCCGGAGGGAATCCTTCTCCCGGCTTCACCATGCGTCCGCCGGCCCTGAACGCGCAGTGCTTGAAGGTGAGCGTAACTGCCCGGTGCGCAATGCGCTCGCCCGTCCTTCCGCGACATTCAAGCACGTATCCATCGGCCACGCGACGGAGGAACAGCTGCTCTATCTGGCTTCCCTTCGCTATCGCGTTGACATTCATCGACCATGCGGCGGAAGGCCGTTCGTCATCCCCGCCCGTCACGCGCTTCACGCGGCCTTCGAGCTTGAATTTCACGTTTGAGAGATTCCATGGCACCTTGAAGCGGCACACGCTCTCCGCGTCGTCGAAGAGCTCAAATTCCTTGTACGTCTTCACCGTCTCGCGTCCCTTGACGTCCTTGAACGTGACCGTGAGCGTGGGGGATTCAAGAAGCTTCAGCGTGGAGACTATGCCGCCGGCGCGCAGCATTGGGCGAACAAGCGCAGTCGCCTCGCATCCCGCGACGAGAGCCTCCTGCGGCAGCACCACGTGCAAGTCAAGAGAATAAGTCTCGGCCGCATGGTCGAACTCGATCGCCGAAGCGAGGCGGCCTGCGCCGATGATGGCCGTCTTGCGGCCGGCGGATTTCGTGTCCGCCGCGAACGGCACCGAGACTTCGCCGTTCTCGTCCGCCTTGAACACCGTGCCGTCGAGCCACACCTTGGTGCGCTTCACGATCTTGTCGTTCTCGTCCAGCGCGGCGAAAACATGCCCCGCCGCGTCACGCCGCCTCCTGAGCATTCCACCACG
>JAFUDL010000269.1 GCA_017459225.1 Kiritimatiellia bacterium | reverse complement strand
CGGCCTTGCCACATCGTACACGCATGGTTTTGCAACTGCCTCAGGAGAGACAAATGCGGATTCTTTTTCTAAGCGACATACATGGCGTTCCTTCAACGCTCGAGCGCGCGCTCGCGGCGGCGGCGACTCTCGGCTACGACCGCATCGCCCTTCTCGGCGACCTTCTCTACCACGGGCCGCGCAACGGAGTGCCCTCTTTCTACGACCCCGAGAAAGTGGCGGCGATCCTCAACGGCCTTGCGGACAAAATCGTGGCCGTACGCGGCAACTGCGACGCCGAGGTGGACCAGCTTCTGTTCTCATTCCCCATGATGGCCGACTACGCCCTCATGGACGCCGGCAGCGAAACCTTCTTCCTCACCCACGGCCACCTCTGGAACGAACATAAGCTCCCTCCCGTCGGCATCGGCACTGTCCTCGCACACGGCCATACCCACGTGCCTGAACTAAAACGCCTCGAATGCGGACTCTCCATCTTCAACCCCGGCTCAGTCTCGCTCCCCAAAGGCGGATCCTCCTGCTCGTTCGGATACTTCGACGGAGAGAGCCTTCGCCATTACACTATCTGAAGCAGGCTATCTGCGCACGCGCCGCCGTACCGCGGCGAAGGCCGCCGCTGTGCCGCTTTCCTCCGGGTTGTCAGCTTTCGCCGGCTTCTCCTGTTTCCCCTGGTTTTCCGGCTTGTCCGGGACAACTGGCTTTTCCTGGCCCTTCGAAGTCTTCGGAGCCCTTGGCCTTCTTGAAATCTTCGGCAGGGGCGGCATCTTTACCGCGATTCGCCATCCAAGGCGCGCGGCGGCTACTGCCGCGAGAAGGATTAGCGCGGCGATGAGGTAGATTGCCGGGGCCAATTGGATTGCGTGGCGGAACGGCGGCAGAGCGTCCCACGCAGTATCCGCCGTTGCGAGGGAGCGTCCGCCCGTCGCCTCGGAAAGCCGCGCGAGATTGCGCTGCCCGGCGCGAGGATCCGTCGCGCGCCTGTATTCTCCGGGATACGGCAGGCATATAGGCGGCAGCGCCAATGGCTTCCCCGATGGAAGCATCACAACTGGAAACGCCGTCTCTCCGCCCGAGAGCGGAACGAAGGCGGAAAGCGTCTCCGCGTCGTCCCACTTGAGCGCGCCATGCACTTTCTCCGGACCCGATCCTTCGCGCTGGACTATCGTCACAACCGGCAGCCCCGCGTTCGAGAGCGCGGCGAGCGGATTGTCGCTTTCCGCAACCGCCGTGATGCGCATTCCGCCGGCCACCGCCCTGCGCTCGAAGTAGAAGCCCGATGCGGACGCGCCTTCTTCGCCGAGCGTCCAGCGCGCGATCGCCGCCGTGAGCTCTGCGCCGTATTCGGACGTCATGAGCGGCGCGGAGTGCGGTCCCGACAGCTCGCCAGTGAACGCAAGCGTGCGCCCAAGCCCGGCGCGCCTGAACGCCAACAGCGGCGCGGGGTCGTCGTTCTCCGGAAGCGCGAGGATCGCGGTGTCGCATTCCTCGCGGCGGTACGTGACGTTGTAGCCGCCAACGACAAGTTTGGCCGGCGGCACGGCGTCGGAGAGCTGCCTTAGCGCGGCGCCCACCTTGACGGGCGCGGGATTCGTCACCATGGCCAGCTTGCAGTTGAGATAGGTGTCTTGCTGGAAGATGCGCGGAATCTCGGCGGCGTTGTCCTCGAAATAGCACCCGCCCTGTCCCGCCTCGGCGATTCGCTTGAGCAGCTGCGCGTCGCTGTCGCGTTCCGTGCCAAGCGCGATCACGCTCACCGTGATTCCCGAGGCGAGCGCCTTCGAAAGATAGTTCTCGTAGTCGCCCGGCTCCTCCGCGTCAGCGGCGTCTGCGAAGAGGATGATGTGCTTCACGGCGGCTTCTGCCTTTGCGAGCTCGCGCATGCCGGCCATGATGCCCTCCTTCACGAAGATGCCGCCGCCCATGGACTGGATGGAAAGCACTCGGCCGCGGTTCGCCTTCGCTTCGGGCGCATACTGGAGCCCCAGCACCATGTGAGGCGCGGAGTCCACCGCTATCACCGCCACCTGGTCCATCGGCCCAAGCATGTCTATGGCGTTCGCCGCGCCGAGGTTCGCCATGTCCATTTTGGTGCGTCCGCCGCTTCCCGCCGCGCACGCCATCGATCCGGAGCGGTCCATCACGATCGCCATTGCGATCGAGTACTTGCGGTGCTCCTGCCGCAGCTCCAGCGACACGGGCAGAATGTCCTCCACGGCGGTGCGGTACCATCCGCCCGGACCGAACGCCTTGTCGCCGCCCGTCATCGCGAGTCCGCGCCCCATCTCCTCCACGAACGCGGTGAGCGACCTCATCGCCGCCGGCTGGAAGTGCTTCGCCGGCATGTTCTCCAGAACGACGCCGCCGTATCCCGCCAGCGTCTCGACGCTGCACTCGAAGTCGGCCGCGCTGCGCGAATCTACGTTCACGCCCGCCGCGCGCGCCACAGCCGCCGCAGGCGATTCGGCGCCTTCGTGCAGCCACAGGAGCGGCTTTCCGCCACGCGTCTCCACGACAAACGTCGCGCGGTTGTTCTCGGGGCATGGATCGTCGCTTGACGGCGAGACTGTGAGCGTATAGCGCCTTATGCCGGGCTTCTCGGCGCGGTCGCGGAAAACGAGCGGCGTGAGCCCTTCGCGGAACACCCTCGCGCCATGCGCCACCACGTTGGTGCCGCATGCGAGCACGTAGCTGTTGGTGGATGCCTCAGGTGAGTATATCCACGCCGTCGCGCATACGAAACCACCCGGCGTCACGGAGGGAGAGGCGTCGATTCGAGACACGGCTAGGTCGTGCGCGAATGGACGCATCTGCAGCAAGGAGTCGACCGGCAGCGCGCACGCGGCCTCGCCGTCGTTGTCGGTAAGACCGTCGGAGAGAACAAGCACTCGCGCGGGCGCGCCTGGCTGCGCCAGAGCCTCGGCCTTCGCGAGCGCGCCCGGCAGGTCGGATCCGTCGCGGCCGATCGTCTGGATGAAGCCCTCGAAGCCGGTCTTGGAAGGCTGCTGCTCCACGGCGGAGCCGCGCCCGAACGAGACGACCGCGAGATCGGCGGCGGCGGGACGCTTGGATGCGAGCGAGCGGATGATCTTCTCCTGCTCCTTCAGCGCGTCGTCGCCCATCGATAGCGATCTATCCGCCGCCACGACAAGCGTTCCGCACCGCTCGCTCCTGGGAAATACGGGACGCGCCATCGCCAGCACTGCAAGAGCCGCCGCCACTAGCGCCGCCTTTCTCCTGTATAGGTAGAAGTGCAGCAGCAGCGCGGCTATGGCGGCAAGGGCGGGAATCCAAGCGGCGGAACTGGTCCGAAGAGCGTTTTCTGGCGGCGCGGCAGGAGCTCCGAAGCTTCCGGTTCCGCAGCGCGAGAGGTCCGATTCGTCGGCGTCTAGCACCTCCGCCTGCGCGTCATCGCTTTTCTTCGGCGTGTCGCTTCCACGCGCCGCGCGCGCCGCCTCTGCCGCTGCCGCCGCTGCGTTCTGCACTAGCGCGGGGAAGGCGGGCGAGCGGAAGAACTCGAGGCG
>JAFUDL010000268.1 GCA_017459225.1 Kiritimatiellia bacterium | reverse complement strand
GCATATTCGATGAAAAGCTCGCCCCGGAACGCGCTGCGGCGGCCGACGTAGTTGACGATCTTGTCGCGCCACCAGCCGGCGGAGACCTCGGCGGCGAGCACGTTGGCCTCGCCCTTGGCACGCCGGAGAGCATCCGTGACGTCATAGACAAAGTAGTGCTTGGTCTTGCGTCCGTGCGTGAAGCCGGGCTTGAGCGCATTCTCGCCGCCCACGCGCGCGCCGTTCACGTACACCTCGAAGACGCCAAGGCCGGCGACTGCCCACTCGGCCTTGCGGATGTCGCGTGCGTTCGTGAATCTGGAGGCGAACCAGCTCGTGCCAGGCGCGGAAAGCTGACTGCGGCGTGTTGCGTCGTCCGCCACCTTGGCGTCGGCAGCGGCGATCCATTCGCTCTCGTATGGCGCGACGCCGGCCACGTCGCGCATGCGAGGCGCTGCGCGGCGAACGCCCTCGGCGCAGCGGTCCCACGGACCGCATCCGTAATCGCCGATCACGGCGGGCTTTTCGTACTTCACGCCGTCCAGCGTCACCGTCCATGCCGCATCGTCGGTGCGCAGCACGCGCGCCTTGCTGTCTAACTTGCCGGCGTACTTGAGGGCCGCGATGAAACCGGCCGACTTGTCCACGTTCTGGCCTTCAACCTCAACGACGTTGCGCCCCGCCTTGACCGCCTGGCGGAGGTCCCACACAACGGTGGGCTTGCGCCAGTCGTCCGTGCCGGTTCCCTGGCGCGCGACCTCGCGTCCGTTCACGCGCACCACGGCCCCGTTGTCGCAGGTGAATATGAGCTGCGCGCAGGAGAGCGGACCAGACGGCGCGTCGAACGCCGCGCGGAACGTCACCTTCTGGTTGTCGCGCGCCCCCTGCGGGTGCCATATCCACTTCGCGCCGTCAAGCTCCGCCGTGCGGGCCGGGGCGGCCAGCACTGTCGCCGATACGAACGCCGCGAGGGCGAGAATCCATCCAGCTGTCTTGTTCTTCATTGTTCAAACCTTTCCTTTTGGTCTGTTTGCGAAATTAGGTCTAGGCGAAAGCGTTATGGCATGGGCGAAGATCTGCCTAGCGGATCTTCACGAGCAAGACGAAGAGAAGCGGCATCAGAAACGCCTGCATCAGGACGAAGCGCACAAGCACCTGCGAGTTGGACCACTTGAGGTTCTTCTTGCACTGGTCATGGAGAGGGAAGCGCACGCTCTGCAGCAGCTTCACGATCGCGCTCTTGCGCTTCTCCTCCTCCGGCTCGAGCATGGACGGCGGACGCACCTCGAGGCCACACTTCCTCAGAACGCGCAGCAACACGAGCTTCACGAGCCCGCCTCCTCCGTTCACCAGCACCACCGGCGCGAACGCGAGCAGGAGGAACGGATTTTCCGTCACCAAGACGCCCGTACCCACCAGAAGGCCGAGGAAACGCGACCCCGCATCGCCCATCAGCGCCTGGGATGGCTCCGCATTCCACCACAGATACCCCGCAAAACCACCGGCAACAGTCATAAGCAAAATCGCCCAGCGGACGGCGAGATAGTTGTGGGTGACGAGCAGGTAGTTCGCCATCGGACGATAGCCCGTGACAGTGTAGAGGAACACCGCGAGCGCCGCAAGCGAAATTAACGAAAGAGAACCCGCAAGCCCGTCCACTCCGTCAGAGCAGTTGGTGGCGTTCATCGCGATGAACAGCACTGCCGCGGCGCATGGCACGTAGATCCACCAAGGCAGCATCCACGCCCCTCCGGGTAGTGGACCACATGCAAAGAGCGGCACCCAGATGCGTCCCTCTAGTGTGGAGAAGAGGAACACAGCCACGCCTATGCACACCGCCGCGTCGAGAAGTCCCTTCTTCAGCTGCCCCCACGGCTCTACGGCGCGGTCGTCGAGATACCCAAACGCCATGGCCATGTACAGGCACAGCACCATACCCAGCACGGGTCCCGAAAGCGGCATCACGAGAAGCACGATCGGCAGCACCAGCAGCGACACCCACAAGCCTGTTCCCGTGGGCTTGCCGGCGCTCTTCATGCCGTCAGGCCCGAGAATCGCCTTGCCGTGGTCCTGCGGCGAGAAGCGCCACAACTTCGGCAGCAGAAAAAGCACTGCGAACGCCGCGAGAAACGTTCCCGCCGAAAGGAGAAGCGCGTGCGAACGCAGGAGGCGGAAAGGCCCCCATAAGCGCTCAAGATACGGTGCGATGAAATAGAGCATCAATTCCTTTCCGGACGCAGCTACCGCGCCACGGCCGCGCGGCCCAGATCAAAGGCCTTCTTGTTGAGTTCAAGCAGCTTCGCCTTGGGTCCGGTGAAGCTTTCCTCCATCGCCTTCGCCCACTGCGACTCCCGGAACGGCGTGAGCGCGGATAGAGCGCCGGCGATGACCATGTTCATCGTGCGGGCGTTGCCGACCTCCTCGGCGATCTTGGCGGCGTCGACGACCCGCGCGTCGGGGAACGCCTTCGCAAGGCGGGTCTCGAAGTCGGAGACAGGCTGCTGAAGACCGCTCGACACGGTGACAGGCACGATGTCCATATTGTTGATGAGCGCCTTGCCGTCCTTCGCGAGGAAGTGGCTCCAGCGCAGAGCCTCGAGACGGTCGAACGCCACGAGTATGTCGCTCTGCCCCTCGGGGATGATCGGCGAGAACACCTCGGTGCCGAAGCGCACAGACGATATTACGCTGCCGCCGCGCTGCGCCATTCCGTGGATCTCGCTCTTCTTCACGTCCATTCCGGCGATGGCCGCCGTGCGCGCGAGCATGTTCGCCGTGAGCAAGATTCCCTGCCCGCCCACGCCAACGAGAGATACGTTTATCGTCTTCATGCCTCCACCGCCCTTTCAACTACTATTTCGGGATCGAGCTCCCTCAG
>JAFUDL010000267.1 GCA_017459225.1 Kiritimatiellia bacterium | reverse complement strand
CCACCTGCTGCTGCACCTCGGCGAGGTTTTCAAGCCTCAGGCGCGGATCAAGCACCACGAAGCTCTCGCCCGTCTTGCGGTGTTCATAGACGCGGATGATGGTGCGGTCCTCCTGCTCGTGCGCGTCGCGCTCGACGAGAATCTTCGAGCGCTCCAGCATGACCGCGAGCACGTACACGACGTTCTTCATCGCCGGGTCGTCAAGCGAGATGAGGCGGCGCAGAAGCTCGTCGGCCGTCTCCTTCTTGAGCGGCTCCTTTCGCGCATCAGACGGAGGCGGCGCCTTGTACACGCCCTCCCAAAGGCTGAACGGCTCCCAGTCGCGCGTAACGGTCTTCCAGCATTCGGGATGGCAGTCAAGGCGTTCGTATCCACCTTCGGCCTCCTTCAGCACCGACACCACGGGCGCCTTGTCGACGAGCGGCTTCTGGCATATCGTGCACACGTGGCCGCGGCTTCTGATGTTCCATTCCTGCGACATCGCCTCTCCGTCACTTGTACTCGATCGTGGCCTTCTCTCGCAGCTCCGCCACAAATGCGTCCACCGCGCGCCCTCTCGCCTCGTGGCGCAGAAGGTCGCGTATCTGGTCCGCAACGTCCACAAGCGTGAGCGACTCGCCGTCCTCGGATGTGAAGTCGGCCTTGTGGGTGGCGAAGTACTCCGCCACATCTGCCTCCTCCGGCTCGGGCACGCCCTGGCACGCCTGGCGCACGAGCGCGTTCACGCGGCAGCCCTTGCGCACCTGCACGCGCAGCTCGTCCTCGCTCATCTTCTGCATCGCGAGGGCCCGCGAAAAGTTGCCGCGGCCGCCCATCTGCTTTACGATCTTCTCGATCTCGGCGTCGAGCTCTGAATCGGGCACGGGCATGTCGAGCTGCTCGGCGCGCATCAGGAGCAGCTTGGCGCCTATCGCCTGCTCGCGGGCGCGCTCGAGGAGCTTCTCGAGGTTCGGCTTGATATCCTCCGCCTTGACCCCGTGCTCCAGGTAGAACTTCATCAGGCGGTCCATCTCGAACTGGACCGCCTCGGGCGAGATCAGCTCGCCGTTGACGTACGCCTGCTTCACCGCGCGCCCTTTCCGCCGATCTCGGCGCGGAACTCCACGCGCGCAGTGCGCAGCACTCCATCAGCGCCGGCGTTGTCCACGCGCCTGCCGCGGCTAGAGGCCTCAAGCGACTTCTTCACCGCGTCGCGCAGTTCCGCGCGCCCGATCTCCTCGCCGAATCCCATCTCCTTCACGAACACGGGATCGGCAAGCCCTCCGCCGCGCACGTAGACCTTGTACTTGAACGCCGTCTTAGAGCAACCGAGCCAACGGGCCACGTCGTAGAGAGCGCCAAAGTCCTCGCGCGCCGGCGAGAACACCGAGTCGGCGCTGGGCGGGGGGCATGTGTTGACCGCGCCGCGCAGGCCGCGCTTGGAGCGCGTGGGATCGAGCAGATACGCCTTGACGGATCCAGGCGCGGAGAAGTCCTGCCCGCGGTCGCGCAGGATGAGGCTTGGAACGGACTTCAGCATTTCGCCGAACGCCTTCTCCTCCACCGGCTCGGGATCGCCTTTCTCGGTGAGCCGCACCGAGTCCATCTTCCCGTCGGCCTTCGTGCGCACCTCGTAGAGCTCGTACCCCGAACCGCCGCCGGGCATGAGGCACACGAAGAGGGCCTCTGCGCCCACCTTGTCGGGGCGCTCCGCGTCCATCGCGTTCTTGTAGTAGTCGATCTCCGCGCCGCGGAACGCCGTGAGAAGGCTCTTGATGCGCAGCTTCGCGGCGTTTGCCTTCTCCATCTCCAGGCGCTTCGCGTTCTCCGCCGCGCGACGGGCCTCGACCTCCTTTTTCAGGGCGAGCGCCTTCGCCTCCCTCTCCTTGCGGAGCTTCTCCTGCCGCGCGAACGCCTCCTCGCGCTGGGCCTTGGCGATCTCCGCCTGCTTCTGCTGCTCCTGCATCTCGTATTCGTGGCGGATTCTCTCCATCTCGGCCTGCTTGTTCATGTAGGCGCGCCACACGAACCAGCCGACGGCAAGCACCAGGAGGAAGCCGCCTATCAACATGATCTCGTGCATGAGCGCCGTGCGCTCGCTCTCCTTCTTGCGGCGAGCCACCGCGGCGGCGGTCTCGGCAAGCGTGGAGCGAGAGCCGCGCGAAGGGTCGGCCTGTGGCGCGCCGCCCTGCTGGGACTGCTGCGGCTTCTGGCTCGGCTGCTCCACAGGCGCCTCGCCGCCGAAGAGTTCGAAATCGTCCATTTCGTTCGTGTTCATCGTCTGCTCCTTATCTGCCAATCTTTCTCACTGTGATCGTGCGCACCTCGCGCGATGCGGCGCGGGTGTTCCAGCCCTTGAGGTACGGGAAGAAGTCCGCGCCGAGCTGCGTCGCCGAGGCGCGGCGCCCCTTGCGCACCACATGCACATGCAAGCGTCCGTCCTTCACCTCGTGCGTCACCTTGTGCTCAAGCCACTTCTCCGCGGACTTGGGATTCCATATCGTGAAGGACGAAGGCATGCTCTCCACCACTGTGTATCCCTCGGGGAATACGATCTCGAAGTCGTCTACGTCGCTGTTCGTTCCGCTCAGGTAGATGGGCGAACGGCGGCGCGCGGCGCTGCCCACGCCGAAAACGTTCGAGTGAAACGCAGGAATTTCGAGCGTGATCGTGTCGCCCTTCGAGACGGCGTATCCCTCCGCATACGCCGAGAACGACACCTCGAAGGGATACCCCTCGACGTCGGCCTCGAGCGGAGACGTGGCGGTGGCGTTCTGGGCGATTTCGCCAAGAAGCTGCTGATAGCCGCGCTCGCGCTGCTCGGGCAGAATCTCGGCGAACTCCCTCCGGCTCTTGCCCACAGAAGCGCCCCATGTGCGGTTCGTCACCGCGAAGTCCACGGCGCCGTTCGGCCGCACGTTCAGCGTCATCAGGCCTTCCGTGCGCGGCTCCCAGTCGGCGCCGCATTCCACGCGGCCGAACTCGTCGCGCTGCGGGTCGTAGAAGGAGTCTCCGTGCCAGAAGCTCGCCTCTGGAGGAGTGTACTCGTTCTCGCCACCGTACCAGAACGTGCGCGACTTGCGCAGGAAAGGCACCCAGCCGTCGGTCCACTCAGCGCGCAGCAGGAGGGACGAGAACGACGTGGGACGCGGCATGGCGCGCCGCGCGGACACCTTCTGGCGGAAACCGTGCGCGTCGGAAGTGGCCAGCACGAACGAGCAGTCGAAGCCCACCGCCTCCATCATCACGTAGGCGAGGTTCATGCGGTCCGCGTCGGAGCCGTAACCCTCCGCCAGCACCACGTCCGGCGCAGTGAAGGCCCTGTCGAACGGCAGCTCGAAGAGGCCTGGACCCGTCACCCTGAGATTTCGGGCGAGGAACGAGCGTATCGCCTTGATCCGATCCTCCGGCGTGCGGCAGTCCTTCACCAGCTCCTTCGCCTTCGCCGCCGCGGCCTCGCTGCCGCGCTCGCGCGCCGCCTCAAGCGGCTTCGTCAGCGACTTTCCGTACGCCTTCCAGTCGGCAGTTGAAACGGCGAAGGTCGGCCGCCAGCGCGCCAGGGATGGCTGCATCGGCTCGTTCGGAATGCGCGGCGGCTCCTTCATCTTCCATGTGAAAGTGCGCTCGCCCGCCGCGTTTGTGACCACCGAGAACTCGCCGCCCGGCCAGAGGCAAGCTCCGTCCTTCACGAACTTCGAGTTCGCCACCTTGAACTGCATCCCACGCGGCACGTGCAGCTCCACGCTCTCGTAGTCCACCGGCGACCTGTCGCCAAAGGAGTACGAGTACGCCTGCGCCACGGGGGCGTTCGTGACAACGCGCGCCACGACGTACCTCACCACGCTGCCGATCTCGACGCCGGGCAGGTTCGCCACGAGTATCTTCGAGGCTGGATAGCGCGGCGCGGACGCCACCCAGGAGGCGTCCATCTCGTTGATCTCGTGCGGCGAAACCTTGAAGGATCGGCCGTCGGGATTGCTCACCGTCGCCTCCACCAGCTCCACCGAGCGCGTGCACGGCGCATAGTTGAACTTCAGCTCGCTCGCGTCCTTCTTGCCCTTGTAGGTGAGCACTTCGCGCTCCACGATGTTCGTCTGTACCCACGAGGTCGGGCTCGTGTAGTGAGTGATCGTCCGCTCCTCGCGCACGCGGATGTTCGCGTCCTCGTTGGAGCGAGCGGCGAAGGAAGGCGTTTCGCGCTCGGCGGTCTCCGCCTCCTCGCGGGCCGCGCGCAGCGCCTTGTACTCGTCCACCGAGAAGTTGACGCCGGATATCCTGAGAGCGCTCGAGGCGGCAAGCGCGCCGCCTTCGCACGTGACGGAGCGCGTGTAGCGGTAGGCGGGTGCCTCCTTCGTGCCGCCAGCGCGCGCGTCCACGGCGCCAGGCAGCACCAGAGCCTCGCCAACGGACTCGTTCAGCGCCACGCGCACCTTCTCCTCCACGCCCGCCGTGAACGGCAGCTCAAGCGGGAAGCGGCGCTTCAGGAGGGCAGTGCTTCTGCCGAGTATGCTGTTCGCGAGGTTGAAGTTCTCCGTGACGAGGGGAAGACGCAGAGTGTCGCGAGTCTTGCCGCGCAGCACGAAGCCGGGGAAACGGGCGATCGTCTTCGCGCAGAGCTTCGCGTCCGTGTCGCGCAGGTCGGCAGGCTCAAGTTCAAAGGAGAGCAGCTCCGCGCCGGCCGAGATGCTGCGCACTACACCCTCGAACCAGCGGCGGCGCTCCTCGGGCGTCTTGCGCAGCAGCGAGTGGCGCACGTACGTGTCGTTGATGCCGGTGAAGGAGTAGGAGGTCGTCAGAAGCAGCGTGCCCTCGGCGTCGAGGGAGCCTGTGGACTCCACTCGCAGCATGTTCGCCTCGACGGGCGCCACCGGCGAGACGAGCAGCGTTTCGCCTTCGGGACGCGCCACCAGATACGACTTGTCCGAGAGATACGCCGGGCAGAGGTCCTTTGACGACTCGTCGGTGGGATCCATCAGCAGATACTGCTTCCCAAGCCCTCTGTCAACGCCCACGATCGCGTGGTTGAAGTACGGCATCGGCGCCTCCACGTCTATCTTGGCGCCTGCGTGGATCAGCACGGGGAACGCCTTCACGCCGGCGATGCGCAGCATGGCCACGAGAAGCGCGGCCTTGTCGCGGCACACGCCGTAGCGGTTGTCGAAGGTGATGTTGACGTCGTGCGGCTCGTAGCCCGGCGCGTCGTCCTCGAGCGTGAGGCCCATGTAGCGCACCTCCTGCGAGACGAACTTGTAGAGCGCGCGGATCTTCGCCTCCTCGGTGGCGCAGCCCTTGACGATCTTCTCGACGGCGTTCGTCATCGCGGGAGTGGTCTTCGCAAGGTGAGGAATGCAGATGTCCCAGTACCAGCGCGACACGGTGGGCCAGTCCTTGATGGTGGAGAGGCGCAAACCCTGCACGCAGCGCGAGAACGCGGGCATGCTGGGCTCGGGAAATGCCTGCGGAACGTCGCGCGCGGTCCACTTCAGCAGCTTGCGTCCGTCGGGGAGATCGGCGTCGAGCGCGCGGGTGACGGTGTCCTTGCCGTTGACCTTCACTCCATTGCGCACGACGGCGTGGAGGACGGGGAGTCCCTTGGGCTGGTCGACGGTGATGGTGGTGGCCACGATGGGCTGCGTCTGCTCGAGCACGTTGATGTCCGCCCACGTGTTGCGCATGCGTGCCTTGCGGGTGCGGCGGAAGAAGCGCACATGGCGGATTTCGCCCGGCTCGAGGCCTGGCACGGTGCAGGAGAGCGTCTTGTCGTGCGGATCGACGATGTTCGCGCCCATGGACGAGTTGTCCGTGGCCACCTTGAGCGTCTTCTTGAAGTCGACTGGACGCACCTTGCCGTCCACGCCCACGATTTCGACGCACAGGATTCCCGCGTCGCCGTAGCGCTCGTTGTAGTCTAGCGAGATCCCCGTATGCGAGCGCACGCCCTTCTCGGTGAGCACCTTCACCCATTCGTCGTCCCACGTGCAGTCCGAGCCGTCAGGATCGTAAGCGGTATGGAGGCGGTCGTCCACCATGACGGTGTCCGCATCGGGAAACCGTTCTGGCGTTGCCTGCGCCGCCGCCGTGATT
>JAFUDL010000266.1 GCA_017459225.1 Kiritimatiellia bacterium | reverse complement strand
GCTTACGCCGCCGATCGTGGCGTCGCCGGTCATTATCACCTCGTTGATCGGCGAGCCCCAGAAATCGTTCTGCGCGGTTGTCGTGAGCGCGCCAGTTCCGTCGGGACCTTCACCCTCGATCACGAACGTCTTGCCGCTCGTGATCAGCGCGCGAGCACGATTGTTGCCGCTCGTTGTGTCGATGTGGTTGAAGTCGAACTGGCCGCCGCTCTTCACGGTGATCGTTCCTCCGTTGGATCCGGCCGCGCCCACCACCGCGCTGTCGCCGAGCTTGACCACGCCTGCACGGATCTCGATGTCGGGCGTGCCAGCAAGGGCTCTCGCTTCGATCGTAAGGTTGCCGCTGCCTTCCTTGACGAGGCGCCTGGAGGTAATTGCGCCGGCTCCGTCAAAGACGTAGTCCGAGCTGCCCTGCACAACGATCTTGCTGGCGTTCACCTCTTTGGGGATGTTGACGGTCGCCGTCTTCGTTGGCTCCAGGCCGTCGAACACCGCCGTCCACACGGGATTGAACGCCATGGGCGAGCCAGTGCCGTCCTTGAGCCAGGCGATGGACGTCCATACGTCCGCGGTCGTCTGAGGCCGCCAGTATCCCGCCATGAGGGTGAGCGGGTCGCTGTTGTCGGAGACCGCGCTCTTGCCCTTGTCGTTCATGCTCGTGAAGCGGAAGTACCATGTCTTGCCGCTTGAGAGGTCCGTAGCGGTGGCGTTGAACTTGCCAAGCTCGTCGATCTCGCCGAGGTCAGCCGTCCCTGCGATGGTGGCGAACGCAGGGTCGTCCGACCATTCGAGGGTGATCTTGGCGCTTTCGGCTCCGAAGCCGAAGTCTGCAAGCGTGCCTGTGACGGTGGCGGTGTCGCCGTCGTCTTCGACGTCGTCAACATACACGAGCGCGGCCGTCGGCGCGTCGGGGTCGTTCGCCATCGACGCCGTCCAGATCTCGATTCTCGCCACCTCGTACGCGTTGGCCGCCATCGTCTCGGTCATGCCCTTGCCGGGATCGCCGGTGAACGTCCAGTCGACCGAGCCGAGGCTCTGGTGGGAGAAGTTGCCGAGGCCGATCTCCCATGAGCCGCTTGTCGTCCAGCGGTTGAAGCTGAACAACACCTGCGCCGAATTTGCCGCGCCGGGCGTGAAGCGGTGCACCTGCATCGCACCGTATCCGGACATGTTGTCGGAGCGGGTGTCGTTCCAGTCGAAGCCGTATGCCTTTGCCACAGCACCCTCTATTCCGCTTGCGCCGTTGGAGTACGAGCTAGGCCAGAACTCCACCCATCCGGATACGCCCGTCGCTTCGGCAGCAGTAGATTCAATGCCGGGCATGTTGGAAATCACGCGCATGCGGCGTACCACGGTCTGGTTGTACTTGAAGAGCGGCACGCCTACGTCGTCGAGCGTGCGGTCGCCGAAGGCGTCCATCGACACCCACAGCCAGCGCACGAGGCCGTGGTAGTCGCTCTGCGCGTTGTTCCGGCGCTTGAGCTCGATGTAGTAGCCCACGCGCGAGAGGTCGCTTACTGGCGCGGCGTCGTTCTTGAAGGAGTACGGCACCATTCCGTAGTCGCTGAGGATCATGCCGTTGCACGCGGCGATGTCGAGCACGCGGGCGCGCGTTAGACCATTCAGGAACGACCTCGGAAGGGTGTTCTCGGCTCCGGACGAAGTAGGCACGTCAGTTTCTGCGGCGCCGGGAACGAAGCTGGCGTCTTCGGCCATTGCGCCCTCGATTGCGGCGCAGTAGGTCTCGGCCATCTTGATCTCGCCCGGCCAGTCGGGATGCAGGTTCGTCGCGTCGTAGAAGCTGCCCGTGATGTAGTTGCCGCCCTGGTCGTAGCGGTAGCAGGGCGTGTAGAGGTCGGCGAAATAGACGCGCCTCGCGGGGAAGGTGTCGTCCTGTGCGGCGTTCTTCATCATCGTGTTGAATGCAACCACCTGCGCGTCCAGGGCCGCATTGTAGGCGATGTCCACAACAGCGACTGCGATGAACTTGGCGTGCGGCTTCTGGTTTAGCGTCTTCCACACGAGCTCCTTCCACACGGGCAAGAGCTCCTCTGCACTGGAGCCGTTCGAGTTGATGTCGTTCGTGCCGAGCTTCACGAGAACGAAGTCCACGTCGCCCGCCTGGTCGAGCGTGGCCTCGATCTGGTCGATCGTGCCGCCGCCGTTTCTCGTGATGAGGCGCTGGCCGCTGATGCCGGAATGGTATATCCACTCGTCGGGCATCGTCGCGCCGCAGATGTCGTGGCTCTGGTCGAAGCGGTGGCCCTTGCCGACCGGCGCGTAACCCTTTGCGGCGAGGAGCTTCATCAGGAAGATGCGCCAGTTGCCGTAGGTGGAGTCGCTGCCGTGCGTGATAGAATCGCCCACGCAGAGAACGTTCATGCGCGTCTTCGTGGCCGTGTAGTCGAGGTCGAGCCAGAGGCGGCCGCCATGCGCGAGGTTCTCGGCCCACACCTTGACGTCTGCGCCGCTCGCGCTCGTGGCGTCGAAGAGGGCGTTCAGCTCGGCGTCGGTCATGTCGAGCGTGCCGTTGTTCCACGTCATCAGGAGGAAGCGTCCCTTCGTGAAGGATGCGTAGTTCGATGTGAGCGCGAGCTTCGCGCCCGCCGCGAACGTGGGCGGCGCGACCGTGCGGATGGAGAACTTCACGGGATCGAACGTCAGCTTGCCCGTCTGCGCCATGTCGAGACCGGCGAAGTAGATGCCGCCAACCTCGGGGAAGGTGGCCTTGCCGTCCACCATGAGCGTCG
>JAFUDL010000265.1 GCA_017459225.1 Kiritimatiellia bacterium | reverse complement strand
GCACGTACCCCTCCGCCTCGGCTCCGACAAGGCTGGCGACGTCGTCAGGCAGCCCGGCACGTTCGGCTACCGTCACGCCGGCCTGCTCCATGATGTTGCCTGAATAGTCGCACACGCCGCTCACAGAGACAGTCGAGCCCACCGCAACGGGCTTAGAGAAGACCACCGAGACCGTGCGGTTGTCGTCATGCACTTCTGCCGACATCGCCACATTTCCAGTTGCGGCAAAAGAGACACCTGAAAGGCCGGAGACCACAACCGGCTCGTCGAATGCGAAGTCCACCTTCCTGCCGTACACCGACATGCTCCGCACGGAGACGAGCGCGGGGGGCGTTGTGTCGGGCGCGCAGCGCACATAGATCGTCATGCGCGCGAGATCATACTTGTAGGATGTCGAGTATGCGAACGTCCAGTCTGGATAGCCATCGCCAGTCGTGTTGTTTCCGATGCCCACGCATGGGCCCTGTACGCTTTCCTTGCAGAGGTTGTTCAATGCAAAGATCGTCTGCCCCGCACCGTAGTTGTGTATCTGCATGGACGTGTACCTGCCGTTTCGATAGTTGCATTCATCGCCGAAGTCAAATGTGTTGTTTTCAGCGCCGGGTATGTTCGCCTTGTTCGCGTTGCCGTAGTTCCAGGGCCAGAACTCGATGTTGCCAGTCTGGATTCCCACCCCGTTCTGGACACCGGAGACGTTGGAGAACACATTCATGTTCGAAAGCAGTCCCTGAAAATAGTTTTCGTTGAAGAGCGTGGGCATGCCGATATTCCTGACGTCGTTCGTGAAGGCGTCCACCGAGACCCAGGCATACGACGTCGTGCCGCCCTCGTGAAGTTCGAGGAGGTAGGCGATGCGGTCGAATGGCACAAGAATGTCCTTGCTGCGGTCCAGAAAGTAGAGTGCGTTACAAGCATCCTGCGTGCGAAGGTCGAGCGACGAAGTTATATCGAACGAATAGACGGCGATGTAGTCCTGCGTCTCAGACGCGGGAATGTCGCACGCGGCGAGTCCAAGCGGACTGAACTCTACATCTGACGTGAACGTAGATTCGTCAGCGCCGAAGATGCCCGTGATCGCCCCGAACCACGCCTGCGCCATCTTTGCGTAGCCCTGCGCGCTCGGATGAAGTCCGTCAACAAGATCTGCCGGGTGAGCGCCCTCCTCGTGCGAGTAGTCCAGAACGGAATACATGTCGAGGAAATGCACCGGCACACCCTGCTGCGCGAGGCCCTCGACCATTGCCTGCACTCCCGGATTGAAGTTGACCCGTATGTGCTCGTCGGAACCGGCGTCTTGGGTTGGGCGCCCCAGAAGCGTGGTGGCGATGATGTGGGTCTTCGGCGCGAGGTTGTGTATGCGCATGACAAGGTTACGCAGCTTCTCCACGGTCGCATATCCGCCGTCGTTCGTGCCGATGTGCAGCAACACGACGTCGGGCGTATCGACGTGGGCAAGCCACTTGCCCACGTTCTGGTAGATGCCGATGCCATCATTTATGATCCACCAGCCGCTGTGTCCCTCGTGGTCCCAGTCCGGCAGATCCGGCGCTCCGTTGTCCCGCATCGAGCCAACGTAGTCGACAGTGTAGTTGGCCTGCTTCAGGAGGTTGTACAGCGGCAGACGATAGCCGCCTGCAGCGCCGACTCCGTCGGTGATCGAATCGCCAAGCGGCATGATCCGGATGGCGCCGGCCGACAATGCGCCGCAGATGAAGGCGACAAGGGCTAACACGAGTTTTTTCATGGCTTTCCCTTTCTTAGGCGGTAATTCGGTTTATGCGGCAAATCAACGGGCCGGGCGGTCGGTGAGGACCTGCACGTTGCGGACGGTCATCTTCACGCCGGTGTCGTTGTTCCAGGCGATGCCGTCTGGCGGCTCAGGCGCGTATTTGCCGGTGTCGTTGAAGATGTACGCCTCGAAACGCGTGAGCTTCTCGCCCGGCAGCTTGGCCACCGGCACCTCGTGCACGAGCGTCATCCACTCGCCAGGCTTCGCATACGCCACAAGGGCGCTATCCCTCGCGCAGTTGAGCGACGCCAGGTCGATTGCCGTTTCGTTCTTTACAGTTCCCTCGCCCCATACGCGGGCCTTGCCGTTGACGACGAGCTTGAGCCATCCCGCGTTCTTTGGACGGGCCGCGTGCGTTGTCTCGAACTTCACCTCATAGCGGACGGTTACCCGATAGTCAGCGCAGCCGGAAAGGTCAACGTCGGCAGGAAGCGACACACATAGATGGTGCGCCTCCACCGAGCGCTCGCCGTCGAGAAGCGTCGCTATCGAATGCACAGGCGCGCGGACAAGCTTCAATAGCTCCTTCGCCCCCGCGAACGAGCGGACCACACGGTTCACGTCGAGCTGCTTCGCCTTGTCGTCGCGGTACACGAGCGCGGCAGCCTTTGCGACCGTCCGGTACGCCTCCACGGACTCCTTTGTGTAGCGCGAGTAGTCCCTCACGCGCGCCGCAAGCAGCTCCTGGAGCTTCGACTTGTCGGCTACGACCTTCCCGCCAAGCGCCTGCCGTGCCTCACGCACGTCCTTGACCGCCGCGCGTATGTCAAGCACGCTCTCCGACGCTAGCGCGGTACGGGCGTGTTTGCGCGCGGACTCGTAGGCGGCCTCCTCGTACGGACATCCACAGCCGCCCGTCACCTTCTCGTCGAGGACGGCCTGTAGTTTTTCGCGCTCCTCTTCAAGCGTACTGTCCACCACGCGCACACCCTCCAGCTTCGCCGTCACCGTGGCGGAGTTCTTGAACGAGTCCGTGAAGTTGAGGTTCATGAAGAACCGGTCAATCCGGGACCAGTCGATCTTGCCCCGCGAGTAGCGGGACTTCCCGTCCGCCCGGAATCCCTTGTCGATGAACGGCAGCCCCATCGTGCCGTCGGGGTTTTTCGTCACGAGCGGAATCGCGATCTCCGTGACGCCCCAGTCCTTGACGAGCTCCGCGACGTTCCAGCCGTAGTTGTGCTCGTCATTCTCGGCCATCCTCCCGCCGAACACCTGGAGGTCGGGGTCGTTGTCCTTCTGAGCCACGTTCACGGAGCGGAGTTTGATGAAGCTTCCTCCTGCAAGCGCCTTGAGGAACGGCGTCTCGTAGTCCGACGGCGTAAGCGTGAGTCGGAACCGAAGCTCGAGCTTGGCTGGATCGTGCGTGGTGAAGTTGGCCTCTGTGTTCTGCATGAGTTCGTTCTTCGCGTTAGCCCAGTCAACCCAGATGCTGCGGCCTGAATTGAATCCGTAGCTCCTGTTGGCGCCGGGGAAGTTCGCTACAACGTAGCGGAAGTCGCGCAGTTTCGCCTTCACGCCGAGGAGCGAACGGCACGCGGCGTCTATCTCCGCCTGCGTGGCGGCCGCGTCGAAGAACACGGCGCGCGCCTTCTGAAGGCCGACCTCGTAAGCCTTCATAGTCGCGGGATCGTAGTCGCTACCCGAAACGCGCACGCGGATCGCCTCTTCCAGCGCATCGCGGTCAACAGCTGGCGCAGGCGTTGCCTTGCGGCGTGCCTTGCCGGTGCGCGGACCGCGCTGCGGCAACGCGAACGGCGCGGAATGACCGGACCCAACCACGGCTACGGGAAAGGACGCCGACTTTTCCGAACCATTGTACGTCGCCGTTACCATGATCGTGGCCACGCCGTCCGCAACGCCCTTCACCACGCCCTTCGCGTCGACGGACGCGACATCGGGACGCGACGACGCGAAGGCAAGCTGCGCCTTCGCAGGATCGAGGAAACTGTCGTCCTTCAGCGTCAGCGTTACAGTCGTGGACACCTCCCCGCCTACCTTGACGACAAGGTTGCTTGGGCGCGCGGTCATGACGTTGAGCGCGTCTGCAAGGCATCCGGTGACGCGGAGCGGACTCGAGAAGCGGACGTCTTCCGCCGACGCGGCTATTTCAATTTGCCAGTCGCCGTTTGGCACCACGCGGCGCGTACCATCCCAGAAGCAGCAGTCGGATACGTCCACCTTCATCGTTGCCGTCTTTGTTTCGCCCGGCGCGAGGTCAACCTTCGCGAACGCCTTGATCTCCTTGGCGGGCAGCCCCTTCCCGCGCGGGTAGGCCACATAGACCTGCACAACCTCCGAACCCGCGCGGCGGCCTGTGTTCTTCACGTCCACCGACACGGAAACGGCCTCGTTTGCATCCGCACTCGTCTTCTCGAAGCGCGGATTGGAATAGGCAAACGTGGTGTAGCTCAGGCCGTAGCCGAACGGATAGTCAACCTTGCCCCGGAAGTAGCGGTAGGTGTAGCCGCCGCAGGGATATTTCCTCTCTTCCGGCAGGAACTTCTCCTTCATGCCGTACTGGCGTATGCCGGGCAGGTCGCTCTCCTTGGCGTACCAGGTGAACGTGAGCTTGCCGCACGGATTCGTTTCGCCGAACAGCTGACGCGCCACGCCCACGCCCTGGGCCTGTCCGTTCTGGGACGACCAGAAGATGGCGGGAACTAGATCCTTGAATCCGCCGAGCTCCACGACATTAGACGTCTGGAGGAAGAGAATCGTATTGCGGTTGAGCGCGGCGACCTGGCGGATCGTCTCGTCCTGTCCGCGCGTGAGCGTCAGCGCCTCGCGGTCCTTGCCCTCGCTGGAGTCGTCGTGATGGTCGCCTGCAACGAAGATGACGACGTCCGCAGCGGAAATGAGCGGCTTGTCCTCCTTCCTGAGCGCACCGTCTGGACCGAAGGCCGAGACAAGGCGCACCTCGGCCGCGCGGTTGTGCGCGAACATGTAGTCGTCGATTCCGGCGAAGACGGATATGCGGTTGCGCAGCTTCGGCTTGCCGTGGTAGTTGCCGAGGAAGCACTCGTCGGCCATGTCGCCCACAACTACGACCTTCTTGAGCTTCTTCGCGTCGAGGGGCAGCACGCCGCCATCGTTCTAGAGCAGCACCACACTGCGGGCTGCGGCCTCTTCGGCTAGCGTACGGTGCTCGCGCGTCTCTACCGTCGCGGCGAAGCCGTAGTCCACCGAACGGTATGCGACGGCGTCCGTCGGGTCGAACTCGCCGAGCCGGAAGCGCGAGAGGAGGCTGAGATAGACGTTGCGGTTGATCTGCGCCTCGTCGAGGAGGCCGAGCTCCATCGCCTTGCCCGCGTGCTTCGGGTAGATGTCGCCGTTGCAGTCCATGTCGCACCCGGCCATGAGCGCCATCGCGACGGATCCGGGCTTGGTGACGACGCCATCCTCGCCCACGTAGTCGCGCACGTCCTTCCCCGCGCGCGTGCGGAAGTTGTTCCGCTGCACCGTGTTGCGCGTCGGCACCCACCGCTGCTGACGCTCTATGTTGTCGATGGCGCCGCAGTCCGAGACGACGAATCCGGTGAAGCCGAACGTCTCGCGCAGAAGCGTTGTCAGCAGGAACGGGTTTGCGGATGACGGCGTGAAGTTGATGGCGTTGTACGCGCTCATGAGCGAAGGCACCCCGGTGCGCTCCACGACGTAGCGATAGACGCGCGCGTAGTAGTCGCGGATATCCGCCTCGCTCGCGTCGGACGACGTGGAGCCACGCTGGTTCTCGTGGTTGTTGAGGGCGTAGTGCTTGATGGTCGGGACGGTCTTGAGGTACTTCGCGTCGTCGCCCATCATGCCTTCGACGAACGCGCCGGAGAGCATTCCCGCGACGAGCGGGTCCTCGCCCCAAGCCTCGTTCGTGCGGCCCCAGAGCGGGTGGCGGGCAAGGTTGATCGTGGGGCACCAGTACGTGAGCCCGCGGCCACGCCCGCCCTCGTCGAGCGGCTGGTTGTGCCCGCGGCACTCGTCGGCGATAGCGGATGCGACGGCGCGGATGAATTCTTCGTCCCACGTCACAGAGAGCGAAAGCGGCATGGGGAAGCTTGTGCCCTCGCCCGTGCCGTTCTGGATTCCGTGCAGCGCCTCATTCCAGAAGTCATAGCGCTCCACGCCGAGGCGCGGCACGGCCTTGGTGTTCCGTCCGAGCTGGTCGATCTTCTCCTGCAGCGTCATGCGCGAAACGAGATCCGCCGCGCGCTCCTCGAAGGAGAGCGAAGTGTCGAGATAGGCTGGCTGGGCGCAGACAGCGACAGCCACAAGCAATAGCGACATTGAAGTCAATTTTCTCATGAACGTGATTCCAATGATATGCAACGGTCTGATATTTTCAGACCACACTAGAATTGTATCACATTCCAAGAAGCAGAATGACTGTTTTGCGCAAAAAGAATCGTGAAAAACGCGCGGACTCAATCAGCATCCGCGAATCCGCAGGACGAATTCATCACACAGAGCCACAGAGTCACAGAGGTTGTAGATGAGCCTGTACTGGTTGAGGAAGTTTGCCGTATAGGTGCGGTTCGTGCCGGGACTTGAGGTGGACTGTTCCCTGCGTTGTCAATCCTTCGGTCCGTCGAGAAGCAGGTCGTGCTCATGCGATTTGCCCTGCTCTCCGGCGGCTTCGTCGAAAGGCACCGGCACGCCGATATTGGCGCACAACCGCCTCAGGAAGTGTCGCCCGCGCACCGTCTGCGGATTTCGCTCGACAGTCGTCACGAAGACGCGCCCTTTGCCAGCCGGATACGCAACAAGCACCGCGCCTGCAGGCTTCTTGAGCTGCTCGTAGCAGGTGATCGCCGCGACCTTCGCGTTCTCTGGGCGCCGATTGAAGAGCGACCAGTCGGTGTTCGCCGCGGTCAGCAGCACTTCGCCGCCGTCCGTATGGTCAAAACCGTGCCGGGCAACTTGCCGCTGCTCATTCTTTTCGCCCGCCTCGGCAAAGTAGAGTTCATCGACTGTGAACGACGCAACAGCGGGATCTGTCTCTGATCCGCGCACGAGCTGCGTCGCCGTGCGGTCGG
>JAFUDL010000264.1 GCA_017459225.1 Kiritimatiellia bacterium | reverse complement strand
GATGTCCGGCCCGTGCAACCATTCGGCGGGATGCGCGCCCACGGCGCCAGGGACGGGGGAGATGAACGGCCCCTCGAAGAACAGCCCGACTATGCGGCGGGCACACTCGGCGTCGGCCCTGCGCGCGGCGACGATGGTGCGCACGTTCTCCACGGCCACATCAGGCGACCCCGTCACGAAAGTAGGCATGAAGGCCGCCGTGCCGTCTGCGGCAAGGCGCCTGACAACGGCCTTGACGGCATCCACCGTCAGGCCTGGCGAGTTGAAGTCCACTCCTCCATATCCGTTGATCTGGAGGTCCACCCAGCCTTGCATGTCAGCCGCCTTCATCGCGTCATGCCTTGACGATGGAGGTGCATGCCTTGATCACGCCTGCCACGTTGGCGAGATCGGACGGGATGATCATCGTGTTGTTCGTCTTCGCGAGGTTGCCGAACTGCTGCAGGTACTGCTGCGCGAGCTGCATGTTCACGCTCTCCATTCCGCCCTTGCTGCTAATGGCCTCGGCCACCTTCTGGATGCCCGCGGCCTGCGCCTCGGCGACGAGCATGATCTCCTTCGCCTTGCCCTCTGCCTCGTTGATCTTGCGCATCCTCTCGCCCTCGGAAAGCGCGATCGCCTCCTGCCTCTCGCCCTCTGCGCGGTTGATCTTCGCCTGGCGCTCGCCTTCGGACTCGGCGATCATCGCGCGCTTCTCGCGCTCGGCGCGCATCTGTTTCTCCATCGCGTCGCGGATGGTGCGCGGCGGCGTGATGTTCTTGATCTCGTAGCGCGTCACCTTGATGCCCCACGGGTCGCTCGCTTTGTCGACGGCTGCGACGATCGCGGCGTTGATGGAAGTGCGCTCTTCGAAGGAGCGGTCGAGGTCGAGCTTGCCCATCTCGGAGCGCATTGTGGTCTGCGCGAGCTGCGTGGTGGCGAAGAGGTAGTTGCCGATTCCGTACGACGCCTTTGCGGGATCCATCACCTGCATGTAGAGGATGCCGTCAACCGAGACGGCGATGTTGTCCTTCGTGATGCACTCCTGCGGAGGCACGTCGATCGCCTGTTCCTTGAGGGTGTGGCGGTAGGCGATGCGGTCGAAAAACGGCATGAGGATGTGGAAACCGGCCTCAAGCGTGCAGCGGTACTTGCCCAGCCGCTCGACGATGTATGCCGTCTTCTGCGGCACGATAACCGCGGTCTTCAGTATTGCCACGATGACGATCAACGCCACCACGGCGAAAAAAATCACAGGAAATGACACTGGCATTTAACACCTCGCTTCTTATGGTTTCACAGGACCGTCGCGAAGGTTGCCAGAACCTCTCCGGCACACTCCACGCGGAATGCATATAGTATAGTGTTTTCTTGCCGCTCCCGCAAGCCCGAAAATCAGAGAATCGCGCAATTCGGCAAAAGATGGCAGAACGATCACCGGTGCGTCCAGAAGAGGCGGCAGCCGATGGCGAAGAACAGCACGTCCGGAAGGACGGCCGCGAGAATCGGCGGCAGAACGCCCCAGCGCGAAAGCGCCATGCAGAGCATCGTGAGGCCGTAGAAGGCGAAGAAGAGCGCAAGCGCGCCGACTATCCCCTTGAACACGCTCTGCCGGCCGGTTGCGATTCCGGCGGGTATTGCAAAGAGCGTTATCACGATGCAGGCAAGAGGCGCCATGATCTGCGCCCAGATGTCGTATACGCGGTCGCGGCGCGTCTCCGGCGAGAGGGAGGGATACATGGAGAGATAGCGGATGCGCTCGCGCGTCGAGCAGTATTTCCAGTTGCGGTTCTGCAGAAGGAAGTCCATCGGGCGCTCGTCGAACTGCGGGAAAGGACGCAGCGACAGCTTGTCCAGCTCGGGCGTGGGCGAGGCGATCTCCTCGCCGCGGTCGTTGTAGTACGCGATCTCGGGGCGCATGAGGTACCACACTCCGTCCAGGCACTCGGCGCGCGCGCTCTTGATCGTCATCTCCCGCGCGCCGCTCTTGCTGTTCACGATCACCGAGACGTCTTCGAGCACCTGAGCGTCGTCGCTCGCCAGTAGCCCCACTCGCCACGTGCGGTTCTTCGCTGCGTTGTGGTACACGAGATCGTTCGCCTTCTCCATCTCGGTTTCCTTGAACTTCGCCTTCTTGTACTGCTCGGCCCACTGCCCCACGCGCGGCACGTAGCACTCGTTCACCCAGGCGACGAACGCGGCCATGAGAACGGACACCACCAGAAGCGGCTTCACTATCGCAAAGAAGCCTATGCCGCTCGCGCGCATCGCGATGAGTTCGGAATGGCGGCAGAAGCTCCACATCGTGTAGAGCGTGGCCAGCATCAGGCACGCGGGCGCCATCCACTCGAAGTACGGCGCGAGGTATCCCGCGAAATACGTGAAGGCCTTGCCCACGCCCGGACGCGCCTCCATCAGGCGGCTGAACGAGCCGAAGAGCTCGAAGAGCAGGTAGATGGAGAG
The DNA here is from genome assembly GCA_017459225.1 of Kiritimatiellia bacterium. Classification (GTDB taxonomy): domain Bacteria; phylum Verrucomicrobiota; class Kiritimatiellia; order RFP12; family UBA1067; genus RUG572. The sequence continues at coordinate 809 of JAFUDL010000264.1, read as the reverse complement.
AAATCCCGTGAGGCAGTAGAAGAGCGGCACGCAGAATTCGCGGAAGACGTATCGGGTGAGTATCTTCATGGCGGAAAACAGATTTCGTGGCGCCTAGCGCGCGAGCCAGCCTCCGTCCACAGGCAGCACTATTCCGTTGACGTATGCCGAAGCCTCGGAGCAGAGGAACACGCACGCGCCTGCGATGTCCTCCGCACGCCCCCACCTTCCCGCGGGAATGCGCTCGAGAATCTGGCGGCTGCGCACCGGATCAGCGCGCAGGGCGGCGGTGTTGTCCGTGGCGATGTACCCCGGGGCGATCGCGTTCACGTTCACACCCTTCCCAGCCCATTCGTTGGCAAGCGCCTTGGCGAGCTGCCCCACGGCGCCCTTCGAGGCGGCATAGCCGGGCACCGTGATTCCTCCCTGGAACGTGAGCAGCGATGCGGTGAACACGATCTTGCCCCAGCCGCGCGCAACCATGTCCTTGCCGAACTCGCGGGCGAGTATGAACGCGGCGTTGATGTTGACGTTCATCACCTTGTCCCACCACTCGTCGGGATGCTCGGCTGCGGGCTTGCGCAGTATGGTGCCGGCGTTGTTCACGAGGATGTCGATCTGGTGCTCGCGCTTTACGCGCTCGACGAGGTCGTAGACCGACTTCCTGTCGGAGAGGTCGCAGTCCTTCGAGCCAGTGCGCACCACCTTTGCGCCGGCCGCCTCGAGGGCATCCGCCATCGCCTTCCCGATTCCCCTTGTGGCGCCTGTCACGAGCGCCGTTCTTCCGCTCAGGTCGTATGTGATCATGGCTTATGCACTCCAGTGCGCTC
>JAFUDL010000263.1 GCA_017459225.1 Kiritimatiellia bacterium | reverse complement strand
TGGGACCTCCCCGCCAACTACGAGTCGCAGACGCGCGCCGGCTATCTCAACCACGACTACGCCCGCTACGGCTCGCACGATCCAATGTTCCGCTACGTTCCATACCTCGGCGAGAGCGGACGCGGCGCCGACTACCAGGCGTTCCGCATGGACACCGCACACCGCGTGACCGCGCCCTTCAAGCTCTGGGACGTGCTCGCCGTCAACCCGCGCGCCGGCTACCGCGGCACCTACTGGAGCGACAGCGGCTCGCGCAGCTCCGACTACCTCAAGGCTTCCGGCGACGCCCTCTTCCGCCACATCTGCGAAGTCGGGTTCACCATCTCCGCGCGTGCAACAGGCTGGCTCAACGACTCCTGGCGCCACACCTTCGAGCCGTACATCGACTACTCCTACCAGAACGCGCAGCTCTCCTCCGGACGCAGCAAGCGCCACTACGTGTTCGACAACTACGACAGCTCTGTCGACTGGCTCGACCAGTTCGGCTTCGAAGGCCGCGGCCTCCCCACCAGCTGGCACGGCGTGCGTCCGGGCATCCGCAACGTCCTCCAGAGAACGGACGAGCAGAACATTCTGCGCACCATCCTCGACTGGGACGTCTATGCCGCCATCCCCTTCGAGACTATGACTCCCTACAGGGACGGTCCCCTCGCCGGCTACCCCGACACGGACGAAGACCCCAACTACAGCCGCAGCGGACACCGTCAGGCGGTTCCCGGCACGCGTATCCGCTGGCTCCCCACCCGCGACATCACATTCTTCACACGCGCCGAATACGATTGCGAAAACTCAAAGGCCGCATACGCCGACATCTTCCTCCGCCACCGCCTTACCAACACCTTCGCGTGGCATGCCGGCTACATCGGCCGCGACCACCGCATCTGGAACTACCTTCCCAGCCTCTACGACAGATGGAACTACGAGTACTCAAACGTGGTGCAGCTCGGCTTAGAGCACACTGTATGCGACTGGTTCGCGTGGTCGCCGTACATCCGCTACGACTGCCGCCGCAACGACCTCGACGAGGTTGGCTCGTGGTTTGACCTGATGACGGACTGCATCGGCTACCGCTTCCAGTGCGCACACGAGACCTCGTACACGCGCGTGGACGGATCGAAGGAGGAATGCGACAACCGCTTCTACTTCTTCATCTACCTTCGCGCGCTCGGCCCAGGCTCAATGCTCGATCTCGCCCGCTTCTAATCTTGCCGCGCTGGCTGCAGACTGGCAAATGAGGCAGAAGAAGTCAGCGGCTATGACGGCCGCGGAAATCGCGCACAAGGCCCAGGAGAACGTCACGTCCGAACGCGCCCATCACCGCGAAATAGACTCCTGCGCCCACAACGACGTATGCTGCCATCGCTGAGATCTCGCCAACTGTCCCCGACTTGGCCAGGCCCGCGCATAGGGCACGCAGCCCCAGAAGCGCAGCGGCCATCGCGGAACAGGCCGCGAGCATCAGCGCCACGGGACGCGCCAGGCGGCGCCAGCCGAGCGAACCGTTGCGCTGCCGCGCCACATGCGCAAGCCACGCACACGAAATTCCGGCGCAAACCACGGTGGACGCAGCAAGCCCCACATGCCGCCACTCTACAGGCAGTCCGAATACAGCCGCCACGTTCAACGCCGCATTCAAAAACACCATCCGCACCGATATTTTCAGGGGCGTCTTAAGGTCCTTCTGAGCCTGGAACCAGGGCGTGAGCGTCTTCTGTACGCAGAAGAACGCAAGTCCGATCGAATAGCAGACGACTGCACGCGCCACGCGCACCACGCCCGCGTCGTCGAAGCGTCCACCGTGGTACACAAGGCGCGTCATCTCCGGTGCGAGCACCACCAGCGCGACTGCCGCGGGCAGCACCACGAGCAGCATGTTGCGCGTGGACGAAACGAACGCAGCGCGCGCGCCATCCTCGTCTCCACGCGCGAAGAATCCGGAGAGCGTGGGCAGAAGCACTGTGCCGAACGCAGTGCCCACGATTCCAAGCGGCAGCTCCATCAAACGGTCGGCATAGCCGATCACGCCTGCCGCCCACTCGTTCGCCTTGAGGGCCAGCGCCTGGTCCAGCATGTAGTTGATCTGCACCGCGCCTGCACCCACGCATCCAATCGCCATGTTGCGCCACACGAGGCGCACGTTCTCGCTGCGCCAGTCCTTGAAGGATGGCCACGGCGGAATGCCCTTCTTCGCCATCGCGCGCATCATGAACGCCATCTGCAGAAATCCCGCCACGAGAATCGCAACGCATATCGCGGCGACCTTCCCGCGCACGTCAAGCGAATCGCCCACGACGAAGAGCAGCACCGCGAGCGCGACTATCCACACGATGTTCAGTATGCTCGGCATCAGCGCCGCCGCCGCGAAGCGTCCGAACGAGTTCATCACGCCCATCCCGAACGCCGCCGCGCAGATGAACAGCATGTAGGGAATGAGCAGGCGCAGATACCGCAGCGCAAGACCCCACTTGCCGGAGAGAAAAGCGTCGCCGCCGCACCAGAAGGCACCGCCTATTATGCACCATGCGAGGATGACTCCTGCGGCGAGAATGAGCATCGTCATCGTCATCACCGCGCGCGAGAGGCGGCGAGCGCGTTCAAGCGATGCGTCGGCCTCAAGTTCGCCCTTGAATACTGGCACGAAGGCAGCGGTTAACGCGCCCTCGCCGAACATTCGCCGGGCCATGTTGGGAATCGCGAAGGCGACGGTGAAGGCGCTCTGCTCCACGCCGGCGCCCACAAGACGACTCTGAAGCATCTCGCGTACGAGACCTAGCACGCGCGAGCAGGCGGTGAGAAACGCGACTACGGCGGTGTTCTTAAGTATGCTTGGGCTTGACATTGCAGATGTGGTCCACTGCGGCGGCGAAGTTCTCGGCGCCCTTTAGGATTTCTATGTCCACGCGCAGGTAGTAGCATGGCACGGGAGTCGTCTCGAAGCGGGGGAAGCGAACGGCGTCCTTCTCGGTCGTTATGAGCGCGTCGGCATGAAGGTCGGCGGTCTTGTTGAGCGCGTAGAGGATTTCGGAGGAGTCGTAGCGGTGGTGGTCCGCATAGCGCTCGCACCAGATCACCTTCGCGCCGAGCTTGCGCAGGGAGTCCTCGAACCCCTGCGGCACGGCGATGCCCGAGAGGGTGGTGAGCGTCTTGCCCTTGAGCCATTCGAGGGGAAGCTCCTCGCGGCTCCACACGTCCTTGAGGAGGCGAGGGGCGTGGCGACACTCGATGATCTCGGCCTTGTCGTTGTATTCGCGGATGCGGCGGATGACGTCGGCTGAGTCGCCGTCGCTCTTCGTGACGAATATGAAGTCGGCGCGCGAGATGTGGCTGGCGGGCTCGCGCAGCACGCCACGCGGCAGCATGTGGCCGTTGCCGAAGGGATTGGTCTTGTCTACGAGCACCACCTCGTGCGTGTGCTTGAGGCGCTGGTACTGGAAGCCGTCGTCGAGGATAAGCGTGTCGCATCCGAAGCGAGAGATCGCGTAGCGACCGGCCTTCACGCGGTTGCGGTCCACTACCACGCACACACCGGGGAGGTTGGCGGCGAGCATATAGGGTTCGTCGCCGCCAGTAGCGGCGTCGAGGCGGATGCGCTTGCCGTCCGAGACTACGAGAGGCGGCTCCACCACGTCGGAGAACATGCGCTGCCACCACGGACGCTCCTTGCGGCGGTAACCGCGCGAGAGGATGGCCACCCTACGCCCGGCGGCGGAAAGCTCGCGTGCGAACTTCTCGGTGACGGGCGTCTTGCCCGTGCCGCCAGCAGTGACGTTGCCTATCGATATCACCTGGCAGCCGAGCGGGAAACGGCGCAGTATGCCCACGCGGTAGAAGAAGTAGCGCACCGCCACCACGGCGCGGAACACGCATGAGATTCCTGAGAGCAGGGCAAGCACCATGCGCATTCCGGCCGGCTGGTTCTGGTCCGCCCCGGGCTGCTGAATCACCTTCACGAGCGAATGCTCGAGGCGTTCTACAAAGCTGACCTTCTGCCGCTGCACGTCTGAATCTCCCCTTGTTCCGCGCGCGTCACGTCATCTGCGCGCACGCCGTGCGGACGCCGCCTCGAGCGCCTTCTCGCAGTCCTTCAGCTCTTCGGCGTATATGCGCGCCTCCTTTGCCACCGCGGCGTTCTTGCTAGCATCGAGCGAGGCGAGCGCGGCAAGCGCGCCCTTCACGTCTGCAAGCGCCTTCTTCGCGGCATACGGCGTCTTGGGGTCGAAGTCCCTGTACGCATCAAGCGCGGCGCGCGCCTTGGCGCACTTGGCGACATCCGGATCAGCCGCGAGCTCCTTGTACTTGGCATCGCACTCCTTCGCCTCCGACGGCCACGTCTGGCGGAACTTCGTCATCGCCGCGAGCGCAGCGGCGGGACGCCTCGTCTGCAGTCGCTCCATGTCCTCCTTGAGCGCGTCGTGCGTTTCGCCTATCGCCTTCAGGAGTGCGGCGGCCTCCTTCGCCTTGGCGTCGCTTCCCTTTGCGGCGGACTTCAGCTGCCGCACGGCGCCCTCGCAGGAGCGCCCCAGCACCAGCTGCCTTGCGAGCGACTTGAACTTCACCGGCGTAACGCCTCCACAGAGGTCGGTGGGCGACGGCATGTCGCTGAGCGCATTCACCACCGCGCCCAGGGCATCGCGGTCATTGCGCCCCGAATACACCACCTTGCCGCGCGCATCGACCACGTAGATGAACGGAACGCCGCCGCCATTGTCCGGCTCGCCTACAAGTCCCGCGCCCTGATAGATCGGGTACGTGAGGCCGTGCTTCTTCACGAGCTCCGCCACGGCCTCGGCATTACGCCCCTGTCGATGCGATCCTAGAAGCACAAACGGCTTGGTCTTGAAAGAATTCCATATCTCCTGCATGCGCGGCAGAAGCGATATGCATGGACCACACATCGCGCCCCACTCGTCCACCATTACCACCTTGCCGCGCAGGCTATCAACGTCCAGCTTGCGTCCGGAATACCAGTTCTCGTCAGAAAACCCATTCCACTCCACGCCCGAGCACGCGACGGCGCAGAGCAGCGCTGCCACGGCGAACACACTTCTTATAGTCATCGATCTGCTTCCTTTCAAAATTCCAAACTCGCCTTCCTGGAGGCTTCTCTTTAAGACGTCCTTTTCCATTGCGCACAACATTATACCAAAAAGACGCCCCTCGTTGCGCATAAAACTTAGAGCATCAACCAATAGGCTTTTCCACGGGCAAGTCACCGCTTCTCGTCCAGGATAAAACTATTCGCCGCGGTCGGCAGATGGCCAGCCCATATGTAGTCGATGCGGCATGTGCCGGTGACGGGCGAACCATCTGCGGAAAATGAGAGTCGCAGCTGCTTCGCAACGCCGATGCGAGGCACCGGCACGGTGTAGACGGCATCGTCCGTGTCCTGCGGCTTCACGTCAAACGCCGCGGAGTTCGCCTCCTTCCACTCCGGCGCGGCGTCCGTCTGCCACCAGAGGCGCATCCGCGCCGAGTCGGTGTGGTTCATCATCTTCACGCGCACCGCGTTGGCGCAGTCGCCGCCGAAGGAGACGCCCGTGTCGCGGTCGTCGGGAGAGACAAGGCACGCGCCTGCCGCATTCTGCATCGCAATCACGTAGTAGTCGCCGCATACGAGCCGTACGGGAAACGACTCGGTGTCCCAGAACCAGATGTTTCCCGGAATGTGACGATACGAAGTGCCCGTGTTCTCCGCGCGCCAGCCCTGCGCGTCTAGCGGCCTGGCAAAGTCCCACGCGCCGAACGTGCGCGCGCCGGCGGGAAGCACGTGCACCGCAGTGCGCGACGTGCGCCAGAGTGTGCCGTTGTCGGCCTTCACCTGCACGCGGTAGTCGCCTTCACCGGGGAACGTAGCCTTTGTGCATGCGGCGGACGGATTCGCGAACGCGACGCCGGCCGGCCCCTCGATCTGTTCCCACGCGAGCGTAAGCGGCGGTCGCGGGGCGACCGCCCTACCGGTTATCGGCGGTTTCATCGAAACCGCCCTACCGAGGCCATCCTGCACGCGTGCCGAGAGCGCAGCCACGCGGCTGTCGGTCCAGATTTCGCCGCACGCGCTGACCTCCGGCGGGTCGACGTACGGGAAGGCCCTGTCGAGATCCTCGGCAAAGTCGAATTCGCGGTTGTCCACGAGCGTCCAGTCGTTCGTGGTGCGCGAGTGGTTCACGTAGAACGGCACGCCCGGCACAAGCACGTAGCCGTTCCCTTCGATGCGTCCGTTGGAGCAGGCCACGTCCTCATCCGTATGCGGCGAGCCCCACACCTGGATTTCCGCGGGACCGTTCTTGTACGACCAGTTGTTGCGGTCGAACTTGCAGGCGCGGATATGCACGTTGCGCGTCTGCGGGCTCATCAGCCCGAGGACCTCGATCGCAGCGCCAGCGTTGTTGCGGAACGTGCAGCGGTCGACGAGGCAGTTCTCGCCCTGCGCCTCGAAGTCGATGCCCCCCTGGTCTGGCGAACCCGAGTCGGGCTGGTTTAGGAAATGGCAGCCGCGCACGATCCAGCCGTCGTTCCCAGCAAGCATGATGCCCATCGTGCCGGCAGGCGCGTGCCATCCAGAAGCGTCAAACACGCAGTCGGTCATCCACGACCTGATCGCGAGGTTGTATGGGTGGGGCGATGTGTTGTGCGCGTAG
>JAFUDL010000262.1 GCA_017459225.1 Kiritimatiellia bacterium | reverse complement strand
GTCTTTTGTCCTCCAAGACTATTATGGAATGTTGCCAGTGTTGCCAATATCCAGTTCCAATGACCAATTGAACAGTGGCAACATTCCCGCCGTTACATGAAGACCGGCCCCCGACAATTGATATTTGTGATTTGTGAACAGTTGTGACAATTGCGATTTGTGAACAATCATAAGAACCAGTCTTAAAACCTTTCTTGCTTTCGCCACTGGGAGTTTAGGAGTTTGGGAGATTTAGAAAGTCTCAACGACTCTTCCCCGATTCACAGCGTGTAATGACCTTCTGCGAGCGAAATTCCTGTTGCGAAAACTGACGTACAGTGCATTCATATCACCAACCACGCGCAAAACTTCAAATTTCCAAAATCCCCGCTTGCTTTGGGCGGGGGAATGTGGCATACTATTGCCGTCTTGCCTCTCAACGGCGAGATAACAGATTACCCGCGTGGGTCAGACGGTGAGCAACCGTAATCGTTGCCGTCTGTGGCCAACGCAAAAAGAAGAAGTTCATGGAACATAGGCACATTCAGGCAGGAGATGTCTTGAGCACGGCGGCGATTGACGACATCATTGATCGCGGCGGACGTGCCGACTGGGCTTTTCTTCGAGATTGTTCGCGCGGGGAGGCTTCGGTCATGGAAAAAATCCGTCGTGTTTGCGAAGCGCATTGTTCCGATCCATACGACCAGAAATACCATTTGTGGAGACTTTATGCTGGATAAGCCGATTCCAGAATGGGAACGGTTGCTTTCCTCTGCTGCGCACCTTCAGAAAATTGTTCCAGGTGCGGTGCTTGTCGGGGGGACGGCAGCGGTCGCTTACGCTCATCACCGCATTTCTGTTGATCATGACCATGTGTTGACGGACTTGAAGGAACGGTTCGACGAAATACTGTCTGATCTTGAGTCTGTTGCCGGTTGGCAGACTGCGCGTGTCAGGCGTCCGGTCTTGATCCTTGGGTCGCTTGACGGAATCGAAACTGGAGTGCGCCAGTTGATTCGGAGCGAACCATTGGAAACCACGGTGATAGAGGCCGAAGGTACAAGACTGACGGTTCCCACCAAAGGGGAGATGTTCAGGATCAAGGCCGTGCTTGCCTTGAAACGTAATGCGACTCGCGACTATCTCGACCTCGCTGCCATGAGTGCGATGCTCGGGGACGATGGCATTAGGGAAGCGCTCGTGAAATTCGACGGCTACTATCCCCAACCGAACGGAGCGTCGCCTCTTCAGCAACTTGCCAACCAGTTGGCCAATCCGCTTCCATACGATTTGGACGAGACGGACCTGTCGCAGTACAAGCATCTTGACGTACAATATCAAGATTGGAATCATGTGCGCGACATTTGCGCGCACATAGCCGTTGCCGTCATCCACCAGATGCTGTAGTTCAGACCGCGCTCCGTCGCGGCGGCGTGGTTCGTATGGAATCGCGTCCGTGCGCTCGCGTGGCTTGCGAAGTGTCGCAACCTTGCATTGGCGTTGCTGCTGGGCGCGATGGCGGTAACGGGCGTGTACAGTGGCTTCGCCAAGCTGCCCCAGAATTATGGCATTATGGAATTGTGCAATTATGCCATTATGGCATTATGAAATTGATGGCGGACAATTCCATAATGTCTCAATGCCACAATGTCATAATGCCATAATATCAGAATGCCACAATGAGTTGTCAATATCCAATTCCAATCCCCAATTGGTCATTGGCCACTGGAATTGGATACTGGCAACAATGGCAACATTCCCAAAGGCGCTTTCCCAAAACGCGACCTTGCCAGTCGGGTGAAGTTTTGATAACATATTAGACAAATTCCAAAAGAGGAGATTTTCCATGGGAACCCTTAAGACAAAGTTCGGCTTCGTCGCGGCGCTCGTCGCGATTGCGTTCACGTTGCCCTCATTCGCGGCGCTGCCCGACGGATACCAGCAGCTTGAATACATCCAGGCGAGCGGACAATGCCGGATCAAGACCGGCCTCACGCCTGCATGGGACGACAAGGTCGAGATGACTTGGCAGCCGACGACCGTGAGCGGCAACCAGAACCTCTGGTGCTCGCGTGCAGACGGCAAGCAGCAGTTCACCGCGTTCATGATAGGCAACACTCTGCGCTACGACCGCAACGGCAAGCAGACCGCCAGCGCGGCGATCTTCGCGGTGGGCACGCGCTACTCGCTTGAGGCCGACTATGGCGCAGGCGTAGTGGTGGTGAAGAACGACATGACTGGCGCACAGCTGGCAAGCGTCTCGGCTGACGAGACCGGCTCCTACACCGCCGGCTCGGAGCTTGTGATCTTCGCCTCTCACGGCAAGAACATCAGCGACAACCTCACAAACTGGGGCTCCTACCGCCTCTATACGTTCCGGCTGCGCAATTTCAGCGACACGCTCCGCCTCGACCTTGTGCCCGCCAAGCGCCTTTCAGACGATGCGCTCGGCGTCTATGATCTCGTCAACAACGCCTTTCTGACGAACGACCAGTCCGGCTCGTTCATCGCAGGCCCCGCGGCCAAGAGCGTCTACACTTGGACGGGCGGCGCGAGCGGCAACATCTCCGCCGCGGCCAACTGGACGCCCGCGCCCGCCGGCGCGTTCACCGCAGACGACGAGCTCGTGGTCGAGACTGCAGCCAACATCACCGTTGACGCCGCCACCACCGTGGGCAAGGTCACGCTGAACGCCGCTGCGGCCACTAGCTTCGGAGGCTCCGCCACTCTCACCACCGGAACCATATCCAACAGGGGCGAGGGCGATGTGACGTTCAATTGCCCTGTTCAGTTCACCGGCACGTACTACGTCGAGAAGACCGGCTCGGTGAAGTTCCCCGGCGGCGCCACTGCGACGTATCCCGACAACGCGATGCGCACCACCGCCAGCACCGCGCTCGCGCGCACGCTGGAGGGCGACTTCACGTTCACAGAGGACTGGATAGTCGGCAACGTGGGCGACTATCCGTGGATTGTTCCCAGCGGTTCCACCGTGCACGGCGAAAACTTCAGCGGCCTCCAGACCTCCCACCACCGCATCCTGCGCGTCGACGCTGGCGGCTATGCCTGCTTCACCACGGTCACGAACGGCTGGGACCGCGGCGACATCGACATCGACGGCACCCTTGAAGCTACCGAGGAGATGATCGTGCGCACGCGGCCTAGCTCCGCTGCAGACGTGTCGCATTTCGGCCGCAGCGGCAACATCGGCACGGTCAAGGCGAAGCGCATCGCGAAAGCCGAACACGCCGTCGCGCAGTCGCTCATTCCCAACCTGATCGTCGGCTCCGGCGGAATCGGCAGCGTGATGCAGGACTACCTCTGGCGCTTTGAAGTCGACACCACGATCACCGCGATGGACGATTTCGACGTCATTGCCGTCTACCGGTCGGGCAATGCCTACGACTGGGGCATCGGCTGCAACAACTCAATTCCCGTCACCATCACGTTCAACGTGCCGGAAGGGAAGACCGTCACGTACGGCACCGGCTTCTCCGGCACGGCCTGCACGATACGCAAGACTGGCGCCGGCACGCTCGTGATGACGGACACATTCAATGGCAACTCCAATCATGTGAAGCAGTATGCGAACGGCACTGTCATCGAGGAGGGCCTGGTGCGCCTTATGGCGAACGGACAGCTTGGCACGGGGCCGGTCTCGATCGCGTCCGGTGCGACTCTTGAGTTGGCCAATCCCGCAATGGCCACGATCGCCAATGCCACGACGGCCGCAGACGGCGCAACGATTGTGCTCAACTTCGACGGTGGCCTGCTGCAGGGGCGCATGGGCGCGCTCGTGCCACCTGCGAGCGGCGTTGCGAAGATCAAGGTTCTGGGCGATCCCGTCGCGGGAAGGGTGTACGAACTCTCCTCGGGCGCGCAGCTGACGGCGGCGGACGTCGCGAAGTTCGCGGTGGAGGGGCGCGACGATCTCACGCTCTCAATCTCGCCTTCGGGCAATCTCGCCTTCTCGGCGGAAGGTTCTTCCGCCACGCAGGGAACGACGTTCGTCTACGCGGCCGAGAGCGCGGCCGAGGCAGTGTGGTCCACGGCCGTCGCGGCGTGGACAACCGAGGGCGTCACGGGCAAGACGCCGTTCGCGGCGGGCGGCAACGCCGTCTTCCAGGGCGCGATCGACGCGGCCGCCGCCACGGTGACGGTGGATGAAGACATTACGGTGGGCAATGTGACGATCGACACGGCCTCCGACATCGTCCTTGGCGGCACGAACACGCTTGCCGGTCTCGGCAAGGTGACGAAGAGGGGCACGGGCAACCTCACGCTCGACGGCGTCAACTTCGACGCGCAGGAGTTCGAGATCGCCGAAGGCAAGGTGACGCTCGGCATGGACGCCGGCCTCTATTCGCTCGGCACCGACAGCGGCACGGGCGGCGGCAAAGTTACGATTCTCGACGGCGCGCAGTTCAACCTCAACTGCACGAACACGGCAGGCGACAACGCGAACATCCGCCTCGAGACGACGCAGCTCAAGACTTTCGTGATCGCGGGAGCGGGTCCGGACGGACGCGGCGCGATCGTGAACGACTCGCTCGACGGGCGTACGACGCACAATGCGTCATGGTCGTCGTCATTCCGCCGCATCGAGCTTGCGGATGACGCGACGATTGGCGGCCTAGACCGCTTCGACGTGCGCGGGCGCTCTGGCACCGCCGCCACTGCGGTGGGCGGCATATTCGGCCCGGGCAAGAAGCTCACGATCAAGAACACGGGCTACTTCGGCCTCATCAGCCTGCCGCTCGACGTCGAATCCGTCCTGGTCACGGAAGGTGGCGTGTTCCGTCCGGAATCGG
>JAFUDL010000261.1 GCA_017459225.1 Kiritimatiellia bacterium | reverse complement strand
GCAGAACTTCGCGGCGCGGCGTGCGGAAGACGCGGCCATTGCGGCGCGGCATTTTGCGTCGATGGCTGGTACGGAGCGCGTTGCGTTGGTGGCGCACGGCGCGGCGGCGATTCCGGCGGCCCACGCGTTCTTCCTTGAGCGCGGGATTTTCTCGTCCTTCTCCACGCAGAAACCGCCGCCCTCGTGGCGTGAGGTCGTGAACAGGCCGGAACTGCATTGCGCGTTTGCGGACGTGGTGTTCGGCGCTCTCAAGGTTTACGATTGGACCGACCTGTAGGCAATCGAGGTTTCGAGGTTCCGAGGTTTCGGTGGGGCGCTTGGCGAGCGCGCCCTACCGGTTAAAACGGCGTAGGACCGCGAGACGCTCTGGAGTCAGACCATCGTGGGCAAACAGGCAGAACCCTTCGGGATTCGCTTTGAGTATCCGAGGCAACGAGGCCTCGAGTTCGGCAGGCGTGAAGTCATGCAGATACAGCCCAGGAAAGATCGGGAAGTTCCCGTCGATCGCCTTCCGCGCCTCGGATATGCAGGAGACAATCCAGTCGCATCCCTCTTCGTAAAAGCTGGCGTAGTCCATCGGAAAGGCGAAGTCGAGCTTGAAGCGGCTCCAGTCCTGGCGCACCATCTCCGCCGATATGCGCGGCGTGGGGAACACCGCGGCGCCGCACGGCTTGCCTGCGGCTCGCACCGCGCCGGCGACGAAGTTTGCCGCGCGCGCCACGCAGTCTAGCCGCCATTCCGTCCAGTCTTTGTCCAACGCCTTCGGTTCGCGTCCGAACCGCGCCTTGCATCCGGCGCAGTAGCAGAAGTCGAATTGCGGAAGAATCTTGCTCATGTCAAGGCCGTATTTCGGCCACAGCGCCTTCGGCAGCACCACGTCGGGCATTCGGATGTAGTCCATCTGCAGGGCGTCCACCTCCGGGATGGTCGCGATTTCCAGTGCCTTGCGTTTGAGATGCTCCAGCGCTTCCGGGTTGCTCGGGCACAGAAACTGGTAGTACGAAACGAAGGGCCTGTCCTTCGGGTCGTGGCAGCTTTTGCCCTGTGCGCTCGTGGCGTACCACTGCGGGTGCTTAAGCGCCTCGCTGTCGCCGGGGCGGTTGAGCGTCCAGAACCATGCGACGGTGCGCATTCCGGCGGCCTTTCCTAGTTTCGAAACGCGGGCGATATCGTTCGGCTGGCCGTCGATTATCAACGTCGTGACTCCCGCATCTGCCCAGGCGCCCACGGTCTGTGCGGTGACGGCGGCGTCGTTTCCGTGCACCCAGAGTCCGATCGTCAGATCGGGCCGCTCTGGTGTGCCGACTGGATTTGCGGATATCCTCACCCGTCCCCAGTGCTCGGGCGCGTGTATGGTCTTGAGCCTGGTGGGGGCCCATACGGTGTTGCGCTCAACGCCGTCCACATGGTCCACGCGTGAGAAGTTCATGCGCATCACGGTTCCGGGCTGCGGCGGCACCCCCTTGCGAGGCAAGGAGGAATGGCCCGTGATCGACTCCCATGGCCAGGCGATCTCGACGGTCCACGACGTGTCGTCTCCTTCGCCGTCGTTCAGCGTTCCCTGAAGCGTTACGGCCGTGCGCAGGCCTTTGATGTCCCAGTCGTGCAGCGCCTCGCAGAACGGGCGGCCATACGGCGCCGTGAGGAAAAGGTCCCAGACGGTATTCAGCTGGTTTATCTCCAGCTCAAGGTAGTTGCGGCCCGTGGCGCCGGGGTCGATGAACACCTCAAAGTCGTCGTCGTGGAATATCACGCTGTCGCGCTTCGTGAGCGTGGCGCGCAGCGTATTCTCCGGCAGCGTCGCCGATATGTAGAGGAACTCGTCGTCATACGCCATCTTGATGGTGGCGCCGAATTCGCTTTTGCCGCCCTCTAGGTCCCTCATGGGAGAAAGAGGCTTCGCGAGCCGCCAGACCTCTTCGTCGAGCACACCGTCCACTTTCACGGGGCACGTTGCACGCTGGCAGACCGTAGAAGGGACAGCAGCAATCTCGCCGCCGCACAGGGTGGCCACCGCCAAGAAACAGATGCGAAACCACGCCACCGACTTGCTGCGGGCGCGGGGAACGCGATTTACACGACTATTGAACGCTGTATTCATAGGCCAAATATTCTACCACAAACCCGCCATCTGCACTACGGTGTTTTTGTTGTCACCCCGATGTTGGGTGTGAGCAACAATTACGAGAGCCGCCTCTTGCAATTCGTCCTAGGATGATGTATACTTTCAACCATTCAAGCCCTTCTTCCCCCTAACTCTCGAAACTCCGAACCTTTCAACCTTTCAACCCTTCAACCTTTCAACCCTTCAAACCCCTAAAGGACATCACACATGACGCTCTCAGAATTCAAATCCGCATGGGCCCGCGCGGCCGAGAAGACAGCCTCGCGCGAGAAGGAATACTCTGTGCTCGACGCCGCGGTAGGCGGCGATGGCGACCACGGCGAGGCGATAGTGGCAGCCACGCGCGCGCTCGCCGCCGCGCAGGGCGACGACTTCAAGAGCCTGCTTGAAGACATGGTGTCGCATCTCGAAAGCGACGTGAGCGGTTCCACGAGCTCGCTCTACGGAACGCTCTTCGAGGGTATGGCCGACGCCGTTGACGCCGGCAAGACCGAGCTCTCTGCCGAGGAGATCGCGGACCTCTTTGCCGCCGGTCTCGAGGAGCTAGGCTTCGCCACCAAGGCGAAGGTGGGCGACAAGACATTCATGGACGCGCTCATCCCCGCCATCGAGGCCCTCAAGGCCCATGCCGCCGAAGGAGAGCCCGCCATGTTCGCCGCGGCTGCGGCAGCCGCCAAGGCAGGCAGCGAGGCGACGGCGCAGATGCAGGCGAAGTACGGACGCGCCAAGAACCTCGGCGAGCGCTCCATCGGTCCGATCGACGCCGGCTCGGCCTCCAATGCCGACATCTGGAGCTGCTTCTGCGCGTAAGACGCCATTTCCACTCTGCGCACGCGCACACGCGAAGGGCTTCGGGTCAATGAGCATTCTACTTGTAAATGGTCGGCATCCAATATGCGGAGTGCACCGCGTTCCTGGGAACAAGAACGCGGCGCTGCCGATGATTGCGGCGGGAATGCTCGCCGATGGTCCGGTGACGCTAGAGAACGTTCCCGGCATCGAGGACGTGGAGAACATGTTCAAATGCGCAGAGTGCTTCGGAGCCAAGATATCGCGCGACATCGCAGCACGAACCGCCACCATCGACGCCACGCGGCTTCGCACCGCGCGCCTTGCCCCAGAGCTTGCCAGCAAGATACGCACGAGCGTGCTCTTTGCAGGGCCGCTTCTCGCGCGCATGGGGTCCGTGTCGCTTCCGCCGCCTGGCGGCGACGGCATCGGCCACCGCCGGCTCGACACGCATTTCGCCGGCTTCGCATCGCTCGGCGCGAAGGTGAAGGCCGGGCGGCGCATTCTCTCCGTGAAGGCGCCCAAGGGGCTTTCCGGCGCGAAGATGCTCCTCGACGAGGCTAGCGTCACCGCCACCGAGAACATCCTCATGGCGGCGGTGCTTGCGCGCGGCGAGACGGAGATCTACAACGCCGCGTGCGAACCGCATGTTCAGGACCTCTGCGCGATGCTCAACTCGATGGGCGCGAAGATCGAAGGCGCCGGCACGAACCGCATCCGCGTGGAGGGCGTGGAGGCGCTGCACGGCACCACCGCGCGCGTGGGATGCGACTACATCGAGGGCGCGAGCTACCTCACGGCCGCGGCGATAACGGGCGGCGAAATCACCCTCACAGAGATCGACCCCGAAGTCTTCGCCGTTCTCGAGAAGACGTTCGCGCGCTTCGAGGTGAAGTGGACCGTCGATGCCGCGAAGCGCACTCTGCACATGCCCGCGCGCAGGCGCAGGCGCAAGATGGCGTACGACCTTGGCGACGCGATTCCGAGCGTTTCGGATGGTCCATGGCCCATGTTCCCATCGGATCTCGTATCTATCCTCATCGTGCTCGCCACGCAGACGCGCGGCACGTGCCTCTTCTTCGAGAAGATGTTCGAGAGCCGCCTGTACTTTGTGGACCACCTGATCGGCATGGGCGCGAAGATCGTGCAGTGTGATCCTCACCGCGTCGTGGTGACGGGTCCCACGCAGCTTACGGGATCCACTGTGACTTCGCCCGACATCCGCGCCGGCATCGCGCTCATACTTGCGGCCCTCTGCGCGAAGGGGCGCACCACCATCCTCAACGCGGGGTCCGTCGATCGCGGCTA
Source organism: Kiritimatiellia bacterium (assembly GCA_017459225.1). Lineage (GTDB taxonomy): Bacteria > Verrucomicrobiota > Kiritimatiellia > RFP12 > UBA1067 > RUG572. The sequence goes on along the minus strand of JAFUDL010000261.1, from coordinate 2,691 downwards.
CGAGGCTGTCGAGAAGGAACTTGCCGCGCTCGGCGCAGAGGCGAGAAGGTGCGATCTACTGCCGCAGCCCCTCGGCCGAGCCGCTAAAGTGGCAAAATGACCTACCGCCCTCTCGAACAGATTCAGGGCTGAGTTTTGTTATAACATACGGTGAAAGGGACAACGCAATGAGGTCAAATACAATCTTTTATGCCCCGATGACATTTGCATTAGCCGTCGTCATCTGCGCCGCTACGGCGAACGCGCTGCCGTCCGCCGCGTATTTTCGTTCGCGCCCCGCGAAGCCGGAGATCGATTCCGGCGTGTTCGCGCGAGACGCGGCGCGCGACCTCGGGGAGGTTGACCGCATCGTGAAGGGCGAGATAGAGGTCGTGGGCGTAACCTGGGCGTTCCCGTCCAACCGCGTGGACTGGCTCTTCGACGCCTCGGCGAAGAAGGGTCCGTACAATCCCGAGTGGACATGGCAGCTCAACCGGATGTCGTTCTGGACCGCCCTCGCGCGGGCCTACACGCGCACCGGCGACGAGAAGTACGCCCGCGCCTTCGCGCAGCAGTTCTCCGACTGGCTGAAGCAGACGGGCGGGGTGCCGCCGGAGCGCGGGTACAACAACAGGGGCTCCCCGTGGCGCACCATCGAGGAGGGCGTCCGTTTGATGGGCTCGTGGAGCGTCGCGTTCGAGGCGTTTAGGAAGTCGCCTGCGTTTACGGACGATCTGCTGCTCGCCTTCATCAAGTCGGCGCACGCACAGGCGCGTCACCTGATCGCGCACCGCACGGGCGGGAACTGGCTCTTGATGGAGATGACGGGCGCGTACTTCTTCGCGCTCGACTTCCCGGAGTTCGAGGATTCGGAGTCGATCCGCCGCGAGGCGTTTCGCGTGTTTTCGCAGGCGATCAAGGCGCAGGTCCTGCCCGACGGGCTTCACTACGAACTGTCGCCGAACTACCACCAGGTGTTCCATTCCTCAGCAACGCGGCTGTATCTGCGCGCACAGGCCTTCGGGTTCGGGCACGAGATACCCAAGGATTTCCTCGATACGCTCCGCCTCGGCACGGAGGGTCCGCTCGCGCTCGTGACGCCGGCCTTCACCCTGCCGAACTTCAACGACACCTTCACCGATCCGAAGGCGTCTTCGCTTTCCGCGGCCGCGAAGATATTTTCGGAGCGGCGCGACTTCCTTTGGCTCGTCACCAACGGGCGCGAGGGTGAGCCGCCGAAGGACGAGACGGCATCGCGCTATCTGCCGTATTCGGGATTCGCCGCGATGCGCACGAACTGGACGCCCGACGCGACGTACCTTGCGTTTGACGTGGGGCCTCTCGGAATGGGGCATTGGCATCAGGACAAGCTCTCCTTCGTGCTGTGGAAGGGGAACGAGTGCCTTGTGTTCGACGACGGAGGTGGACAGTACGAGGCTTCCAGAAGAAGGGGCTACGGCCTTTCGGGCTACGACCACAACACGCTGCTCGTTGATGGCCTTGCGCAGAACCGTCCGGGACCGAAACGCGTCACCGCGCCCATCGACGCCGGCTGGCGTTCGACCAAGGACGAGGACTTCGCCTTTGGAATCTACGATCAGGAGTTTGGTCCGAAGCGCCAGAAGCTCGCGAAGCAACGTCGCGAGATCACGTTCGACAAGAAGCGCGACGTGATCACCATTTGTGACGTGGCGGAATCCGCCGACGGCAAGGAACACGACTACACGCTCCTCTTCCAGCTCGACACCACGAACGTCGTCGTCTCTGCGGACGGCAGGCGCGTGCGGGCGGACTACGGCGCGGGGAAGAAGTACGTGCTTGAGATGGAGATCGGCGGTGACGGCGGCGAGCGGGCGGAGGCGGTCACGGGCCGCCTCAAGCCTTCGATGGCCGGATGGTTCGTGGGTCGTGAGTACCAGGTGCCGATGGTCCGTCCCGCGACGACGGTTTTCGTGAAGGCGCCGAAGGGAAAGACGCATCGGTTCCGGACGGTCTTGCGGCCCGTCCGATCTTCGGCGTTCTAGCGGAACTGCGTGCGTTGAAGGAGGAGGTGTCCCGTGGCTGACGGCGATGAACGCAGGGTAATCCGCATGACTTGGGACGAATGGCGAGCTTCCCGTGCCGCGAAGCGGGCGGCGCTTGCGGAGAAAGGCCTTGCCGCGCCGTCGCGTCGTACGACTGCGCGTGTGGAAGCTCGCGCGGCCTTGCGGGCGTTCCCCGCTGCAACGTGTGATACGGCAGGAAGTGGCGAGTAAATCTGATATGAAGGCGGCAGAACGTACGACAAGTCTCGCCTCCCTTCTGTTGGCGATGTTCGCGCTTGCTGCGGTTGTTGCCCGGTGAAGTACAAGGGCGGGCCGGACGCGCCGGGTGGCCCGCTCGGTGATCGGGCCCTACCAAGCGGCGTGTTGGGGCGGAGAGGATATGATATACTATCTTCCGGTCAGGAGAAAGGATGAACATGTACAAAAAGATGGCAATGGCACTAATCTGCGCGGCGACGGTGGCGGTTGCCGCGAGCGATGCGGACGGCGCGAAAGCCGTTGTCGGGAATCCCATCAGCGCGCTGATCGGGCGTCCCGTGGGCGATACGCACATGATTGAGTGGAATGGGCGCGTATATCTGTTCGCGGGGCACGACTTCGCATTTGAGAGCAAGGACTACGACCTCCGCGACTGGTGGGTGTGGTCGACGTCTGACCTGCTTGAATG
>JAFUDL010000260.1 GCA_017459225.1 Kiritimatiellia bacterium | reverse complement strand
TTGCAGAAGCATCCAAACAGCTCCTCAAAAACTGCTTTGTTGCCGAATTGGGGGTGGTCGCAAATAGCATCTACAAGTTTGGCGATTCCATTGACAACATCATTGGATTTCGCTGCGCCAAAATGCTCGACGAATGCAACCTTCAACCGCCGGAGGCATGATCGCAATATCCGCATCTCTTGTGGCGCATGGACATCTGGCAGACAGGCTGTTTCCAGCAAAGCGTGGAGATCCGTCAAGAACGGAGATGCGTTCGGTCTGAAATTGCGATCAATCTCCTCTACGTTATTCTTGATGATCGCATCGATAAGGTTTGCAGTCGAACGAATCATTACGTGGACATTCTCGGCAAAACGAGCGCGCCACTCCGGTCTGACCACTTTTACCTTCTTCCCTTTGATCCGCACGCATTCGTATATAACTCTGTGTTTGTCCGCGCCCTGCATTTTCTCGACCGTCAGGTCGCGGGCTTTCAATTCTTCCAATAGGGCTGCGTTTCGCGATGGCAAAGAATCCGCATACTCGAAGTTTTCATTCATGACTTCAAGTGCTTTCTGGCTACATGACATTTCCAAGATGCTCTCACCATGTGTCGGTTGGGCCAAAGGACTTGGGTTCAGTATCCGAAAAAAGTTGCAGAAATACCCGTATATGTCTTTCTGAAGATATATATTGTCGAAGCGAGGGTTGTCGCATATTTCCGTTATCAGACGGTCAATTTCGCCAACCACAAACTTTGATTTGCCCAATCCATAACGCCTTGTAAACGATGCCTTCAGGCGCAACAGCTGCTCCTTAAGTTCTGGCATGATTGTGAGAAGATTTCCGTCTGGGCAGTATTCAACCTTGAGCAACACCTTTAGATCACACAGAAAACACGAACGCTCCAGCGACAGTTCATGTACTATCTCTGCTTCATCGTTTTTGTCGAGAATGTCCGCGAGGCGCGAGGCTGAATCAATGACAAGGCGAACCGCTTTGGAAAACGGATGAAGTTTATCAAATGGCAAGTCCTTCCACTTCTCCTGAAAGGACGGTACAATAAAGGACTGTACGATTGCATCGCTGACGGTTCTGCTCACAGCCAATCCTCGGGTATTAGTTTCTCTCCATTGCGCCATTCTGGAAGTTCGTTTAGGTCACCGCTAACCAGAAATTCCCGGTAGATACTACTCTCGGCGTGTTCAAGGATGATTGCCTGCCATTTGTTTCCACTCGCCTTTATTGAATCGACGATGGTTCTGAACATCATCGTGACGTTTTTGCGGTCTATGTCGGTTAGTTGGTGATCATCAGACGCCTGCATTTTCGGAAAGTACACTTGGCTTGGCTGATCGAACACCATGAATGACGGGAGGTACGAGACACTCGGATCGAGCGCGGCGAAGTATTCTTGTAATGCGCATGTGAAGGCAATGTGGCAGGACACCCAGTTGGACGCACTTCCGATCTGGTCAAGCGACATCTGGCGATCCTTGTCATCGGTGAGCGTAATGTTGAGAGTGTCCGGGTTGAACATGGGCGGCTTGTCGGTGTACTTCGCATCGCAGTCGAGCGTCTTCATGCGCATCCGTGTCAAGTTGCCGATTTCCGTCAGGATCCGTTCGGTGTCCTTCTGCACGTCCTTGCCATTGATTCTGGCATAGAGACGCGCAATTTCTCTTCCAAGCCGTTCAACCTCCTGTCTGGCACCGTTATCGTCGTTGATCTTTTTGTTGTACTGGATCTCTGCGGTTATCCGCCCGAGCAGGGTGAACACCTCCTCGGCGTGGTGACGCGCCCGTCGTGCCTCCTCGTCATTGTTGCGAACGACATCGAAGCGTTCGCGCAAAGCACGACGGCGTTCCAGCAATGAAAACAGTTCGTTCTTGGCGTTGCGTTCTTCCTCTTCGTATCCCTGGGGCAAATCGGATTGCGCACTTGCCATCGCCGCATAGTGTTCGAGATCGCGCACGAGTTTTCCAAGTTCCTCCCGTGCGGCACCGTGTGACGTGTCACTCCCGCAAAACGGGCACTTGCCGTTTGGGGCTATTGCGTTCGCCTTGAACCATTCGACTATTTCAAGGTGACCTCTGCGAGCGTCGGCAATTTCTCGCACTTGATCCAGATCCTTCCTGAAATCGGAAAGGTCTGCGAGACGCTTCTGCGTCTTAGCAATGTCCGTGCCGAGCGCATTGTCTTCTTCGATGAGTTTCCGATACTCCCTCTCCGACTCCAAAAGAGTCTCAGGCGTACTCTTCTCCCAGCGATGCCCCGCGTCAACCACTTCTTGGGCAATGGCCAAAAGTGCTGCACGGTCATTGGGGACGGCTGTGCCCTGGCAGCAAAATCCAAACTCCTTGGCGGTGACAATAAGACCCTTCAATTGCGTCACGCGCTCGTTTGCGACATCCTCCACGGCCTTGAGGATTGCCGATTTCAGCGCATAAAGCCTTTTTGCGACTTTCAGATCTTGCTGAGCTTCAATCCTCCATGCCGGTTCCGAGCCAATAATGAATCTGAACCATTCACTCAATCTCGTGTGGTAGATGCCGCGATTCATCTTGAAGAAGAATACGCTTTGGCTCGCCATCACCTCCTGTGCCTGTAGATTGATGTGCGACACGTCGCGGAAGCTCAAATGCTCGACTTTGTGGCCGTTTTCCAGTTCGCGCTTGACATAGGGGATATGAGCAAGGGCATTAAGGCGGCTTTTTACGTCATCTCCGTTCACCTTGTCATGTTTTTCGTCGAGTGTTGCCGGGATTTCATCTTCGGCGATATCCTCCTTGACCACGAAAACATCGGACGGTTTTCCGTTTTCAGCCGACTCCTTTCTTGCGAAAAGAGTGTAGTTGCTACCTCCAAGGCTTATAAGAAGCCCATACCAGGCGACGCTGTCACCGATGACATCGCGAGGTATGAGACAGTCCGACGATGCAAGGCAATAATCGATAATCGCCACTATGGCTGATTTGCCAGTGCGGGAATCGCCGGTTATCACGTTGGCCTTGTTCAGGGCAAAGTCAACTGTTTTGAAGGTTTTTCCCTCCTTCTTCGGCCAGAGGATAAGTTTCTTGATTTGGAATGTCATGTCAGTCTCACTCCCAGAAGGACGCAGATGTCGGACGGAGTTTCCCCGGCGAACCACTCGCCGATCTTTTCGGCGGCGAACCCGGCCTTTGTTGTTTCTTCATCGAGCAGTTTCGCCTTTCGTTCGGGCTTGATGCGTCGTGCGGAAAGTGTCCCGGCCTCTTTGTCCCAGACGAGAAGCCCTCCAAAGACGGCACGTTCGATTGCCGCACAAGTATATGCCCGTTTGGCATTGATTGCCCCTTGCAGGGCTGCGAGGGCGGAGAGTTTCTTGTTCTCGACGAAATACCGATGGTATGTCCTGAAGTTCCGTTTCCAGACCGGTTCGTAATAAATCTTGTCCGTGACAAGGGCGGCGACAATAAAGAATAGCATGATCGGTGCTGCCCGTCCGCTACTGGCCGACGCAAAACCGGTTGCAAAACGCCATAAGAGGTACGCCCCGATGTACGGGGTGTGCCACATCCGGATCGTTTCAAGCATATCAAAGCGCATTAGAAAGCTTCTCCTTTCGCAGGACGATTAGGGAAGAACTCCTGCTCGCCGTAGGGATGCCAGAACACCTTGCAGTCTTTCTCGTCGTTAGCCAAGTCTTCAAATGCACCACGGATAAAACCGAGCGGTGGCTCATGCCCATTCAACGCCACGCCGGTTATCTCCTTGCATTTATAGTAAATCAAGCGACCTCTATTTTCGGCCGGAACACGCATAGTATGATCAAGTGGCAAGCCGTCACCCCGCTCATCTTCGACCCTCGTGCGAATCTCGTGGTTTTTACGTGTGAGTTCGGCTTTGAATGCCTCGTATCCATCCTCCGTCACAAGACCTTCGTTGAGCCAATGGTGAAGATTCGCATCCGCCCTGAACCGATCCCGTATCGCAGGTAGAATGTTGTCCATCATATCGTCGAGCTTTATGAAAAGAAGTTGTTTAACATGGAGAGGCCTCTGGTTCTGCCGATTTCGAAACGCCGGGGAATCCAACGGGTACATTGCCTCGGTGATGTAGTCAACGAGCCGTGCATTTCGGGCAGCATCAACGACATTACGGATCAATTCTATGAAGCCTGCGTGGTCAAGCCGGACGGAATTATCCACATGGCTCTTGAACACCATTGCAAGGCGGTCAACCGCACGTTTGACAAGTTCGCCGTCAATCGCATGGAAATCACGGAGGTAATCATAGACCGAGAGACGAATCTTCAGGTCAGATGATTCTACGGCGACTTGCCGTTCTGTACCGTCGGCAGTGACAATCTGCATCGGGCCATCGGGGGACGTTTCCAAGACGTCGCCAGCCTTCATTCCTATCGCCATTCCCAATGCGCGAAATGATTGAGACAGTGCGGGTGGGACTGGCGTTTGAGCAACCAATTGGAATAAATCACCCTGCACCGAGGCTGCACGTGCCTCGGCGTCAGGAGGCTTACGCCTTGGAATGACTGTCCTCTTTTTTGCCATGATTGGGAAAACGTCTATATATTATACCATAATGGCCTTGTGGAGACATCATTAAGCACTTTGGGGCGCGACCGAAACTTTCCTGAAAAAGACCCGAAAATGACTGTCGCAAAAGCCGTAAATGTGTCGCTGGGGGCAATGAAGCCTCCGCGAAAGGAAAACGAAAACATGCATAGATACCCATTCATCGTCGACATTCCGGCCGACGAGTACCACGAGGCCGCACGGCGCGGCGAGTTCCTGTCGAGCCATCTGCTCGGCGACTTCCGGGCGTGTCCGCGCCTGTACAGGAAGAGGATGTCCGGCGAGATCGAGCCGACGGACACGGCTGCGTACCAGACGGGACGCGCCCTGCACACGCTCATCCTCGAAGGACGGGCGAAGTTCGACGCCGAGTACCTCATCAGCTCGGGGCCGACGAACCCCAAGACCGGCGAACCATTCGGCAAGACCACCAAGGCTTACCGCGAGTGGCTGGCATCGCAGAAACGCCCCATCGTCTCCAGCGAGGACTTCGGCTGGATGCTGAAGCTCCAGCAGAGCGTCGCCCTGCACCCCGTCGCCAACGCGCTCCTCGAACACGGACGCGCGGAGGGGACGGTCCGCATCGCCCTCAACGGCGAGCCATGCCAGATCCGGATGGACTGGTTCAACCCTGACTTCGAGGGCAAGCCGGTCATCGTCGACCTCAAGACCTGCGACAACCTCTCCTTCTTCGAGCGGGACGCCCGCAAGTACGGATACCCGGAGCAGCTCGCGTTCTACCGCGAGGTGTTCAAGGCGGCTTCCGACGGCGTCGCGCCCGACACGTACATCATCGGAATCGAGAAGCGCGAACCCTATCGCTGCGGCGTGTGGAAGCTAACCGACGGGCTGCTCGACCAGTCTGCGGCCACCAACCAGATGGCGATGTCGCTCCTGAAGGAGTGCCGCTGCCGGAACGAGTGGCCTACAGGGTACGAGGAGCTTCGCATCTTCGACACGATCTGATCCCAACGCACACAAGCATCTTCCGAAAGCCCATCGGCCGCAAGCCGGTGGGCTTTCTTCTACACGCAAACAAACAAACCGAAAGGAAAAAGACAATGGCATTGCTGCAAAATGTCATCAAGGGCAGACAGCCAGTTCCGCCCCGCCTCATGATCTACGGATCGGAGGGCGTGGGCAAGTCGACCTTCGCGGCGAACGCCCCGAAGGCCGTGTTCGTCCAGACAGAGGACGGACTCTCCGAGATCGACTGCGCGAGGCTTCCGCTCGTCGGGTCGTTCGACGAGCTTCTCACGCAGCTCAAGGCAATACGCGACGAGGAACACGACTACCAGACGCTGTGCCTCGACTCGCTCGACTGGACGGAGCGCCTCGTGTGGGACCGCGTCTGCGCGGACTACGGCGTGAAGTGCATCGAGAAGGCCGACGGCGGCTACGGCAAGGGCTACACACACGCCCTCACGTACTGGCGGCAGATCATCGCGCTCCTGAACGAGATCCGCGCCAAGCGGAACATGGCGGTCGTCCTCATCGCCCACTCGAAGGTGGAGCGCTTCGAGGACCCGGAGCACGCCTCCTACGACCGCTACACGCCGCGTCTCCACAAGGCCGCGTGTTCGCTCGTCTGCGAGTGGGTGGACGCCGTCCTCTTCGCCACGCGCCGGATGCGCGTCGACTCGACGACGGGCAAGGCCGCCCCCGTGGGCGCGGACGGAGGCGAACGCATCCTCCGCACGAACGGCTCTCCGGCCTGCATCGCCAAGAACCGCTACGGGCTTCCGACCGAACTCGCCCTCTCGTGGACGGCGTTCGTGGAGTGCCTCGGCAACAACGCAACCAAGTAACCAGGAAAGGAAAACACAACTATGGCAACCATATCGTTCAACGCGGCTGAAGTCCAGCCATCCTCATTCGACGCCCTCCCTGCGGGGACATACGAGGCCGTCATCGCCAACTCCGAGGCGAAGCCCATGAAGTCCGGCAACGGCATGGGCTTCAACTTCGAGTTCGAGATCATCTCCGGCGACTGCAAGGGCCGCAAGGTGTTCTCGTGGATCACGTTCGAGCATCGCACCAGCCCCGACGCGCAGCGCATCGGGCGCGAGCAGCTCTCCGCGATCTGCCGCGCCGTTGGAGTGCAGCAGCTCAACGACACGGCGCAGCTCCACAACCTCCCGATGACGATTACCGTCGCCATCGACAAGAACGACCCGACGCGCAACGTCATCAAGTCGTACAAGCCGAAGAAGAGCGCCGCCGCCCCAGCCCAGCAGTCCGGCGGCTCCGCCGCAGGAGGTGCCGCGCCGTGGGCGAGGCCGTGAAGTTCGAGCTGCCCTGGCCTCCGAGCGTGAACCGCTACTACAGGCACGTCGGCCCCCGTGTGCTTATCAGCCGCGAGGGCCGGCGTTTCCGCAGGATGTGCGTTTCGCGCCTCGCCGGGGCGTTCCCGAAGCTCGCCGGTACAGTGAAGCTGACCGGCGAGTTCTACCCGCCCGACGCGCGCAGGCGCGATCTCGACAACATCCTCAAATGCACCCTCGACTCGCTCGTACACGCGGGTCTCATGGCGGACGATTCGCAGATCAAGCGCATCGACATCAGGATGGAAGATCCCGTGCCGCCGGAGGGGCTCGTGTACATCGAACTCGAGGAAATCAATGAAACCGGAAAGAAGAACGGAAAGCGCACATGCTCGAACTGAGGGACTACCAGTCTGACGCGAAGGCCGCGCTGTACGACTACCTCCGCCGGAAGGACGGCAACCCGTGCGTCGTCATCCCCACCGCCGGAGGCAAGTCGATCTGCATAGCGTCGGTCGCGGCCGACGCGGTGAACGTGTGGCGCGGGCGGGTGCTGATCCTCGCCCACGTCAAGGAGCTTGTGGACCAGAACAGCAAGGAACTCAAGGGGCTTTGTCCCGACCTGCCCGTCGGCGTGTATTCCGCCGGACTTGACAGGCGCGACACGAAGGAGCCGGTCATTGTGGCCGGCATCCAGTCAATCTACAACAAGATCGACCTCTTCGAGCCTTTCGACCTCGTCATGGTCGACGAAGTCCACATGGTGCCGCCGGACGGCGAGGGACGCTACCAGACGTTCCTCAACGCCGCCAAGGCGAGGAACCCGAACGTACGCATGGTCGGATGGACGGCCACGCCGTTCCGGACGCAGGGCGGACTCATCTGCCGCCCCGAAAACCTCTTCAACGAGGTGTGCTACGAGGCGAACGTCAAGGACCTGATCGACGCGGGATGGCTGTCGAAGATCACGGCGAAGGCGGGCATCGCCAACGCCGACCTCGACCATCTGCACATCCGCGCCGGCGAGTTCGTGGCGGAGGACGTGGAGAAGGCGATGGGCGAAGACCGCCTCGTCGCAACGGCATGCCGCGAGATCGTGGAGAAGACGAAAGACCGCAAGGCCTGCCTCATCTTCTGCACGTCGGTGGAGCATTGCAGGAAGGTGGCGAAGCTCGTCGCCTCGTACTCCGGCGAGGAGTGCGCAATCGTGACGGGCGACACGCCGGACGATAAGCGCGACGAGATCATCCGCCGCCTCAAGGGCGAGGAGATTCCCGTCGACCTCTTCGGCGGGACGCTGCCGCCCCTGAAGTACTGCTGCAACGTGTCGGTGATGACGACGGGGACAAACATCCGCCGTCTCGACACCATCGCGCTCCTGCGCCCGACCGCGAGCGCGGGGCTGTACATCCAGATGGTCGGACGCGGCTTCCGCCTCTCGCCCGAGACGGGCAAGACGGAATGCCTCGTCCTCGACTACGGGAAGAACGTGGAGCGCTTCGGGCCGATCGACGCCGTGAACGTCCGCGAGCCCGCGAGGGCGAACGGCGAGACTGGGCCGCTCGTGAAGATATGCCCGCATTGCCGGTCGCTCGTCCCGCTCTCCGTCATGCTGTGCAAGGAGTGCGGCTACCAGTTTCCGCGACAGGACGCGGAGAGGAGGACGCACGAGGCTCATGCCGACAACGCGGCGATACTCTCCGGCGAGGTCACGCTCGAGACGCACGACGTGACGGACGTGCTCTTCCAGGTGTGGACCAAGCGCGATGCACCGGAGGACGCCCCGCGCACGGTCCGAGTCACCTACAGATGCGAGGCCGAGCCGGGTTCGCTCTACGACGCATACGGCTGCAGCTTCTCGGAGTGGGTCTGCCCGGAACACACGGGCTTCGCCCGCTCGAAGTTCGAGAAGTGGTGGGCCGCGAGGGCGTCGGCCGAGTGTCCCATCCCCGACAGGGCAGAGGACGTGTGCGAGGCGGACTTCATGGGTCTGCTGCGGACGGTGAAGCGCATCACGGTGAAGCGCGTCGCCGGCAAGCGGTACCCGGAGATCGTCGGCTACGAGCTCGGCGACTTCCCTGAGAACAGTCCGGTCAACGGACAGAACGACAACGCGGAGGAGTACGAGGACTTCGACGACCTTCCGTTTTAGAAAGGAAACGAATCATGGACGAGTGGGAGAGGCTGGAGCGGCGGTGGAAGATCGTCTGCCGCGTGGTCGGCGTGGCCGTCGGCGCGGTCGTCCTGTTCCTGCTGCTCATGTTCGTGGCGCGGCATTCCGGCGGCAAGGCACAGGACCAGTTCTCCATCATCTGCGAGAGGATGATGCATGAGGGCGGACGGGGGGGCGAGAGATGATCACGGTCGAGACGGCTATGGCGTACCTCGCCGCCGGACTGAGCGTCCTTCCCGCCATCAGGGCGGAGAAGCGTCCGTCGGTCGGCGCGTGGAAGACGTGGGCGGGGAGGCTGCCGAGCGAGTACGAGGTCAAGGCGTGGTTCGGAAACCACCCGGACGGGGTGTGCATCGTCGCCGGATCGGTGTCGGGCAACCTCGAGTTCATGGACGTCGACAACCACGGCGAGCTGTACGAGAGCTGGAAGGAAAAGGTCGATCCCGGACTCTTCTCCCGGCTCGTCGTGGAGACCACGCCGTCGGGCGGGTACCATGTCCTGTATAGATCCGCAGCGAAGATAGAGGGCAACCTGAAGCTGGCGAGAGGAGAGAGGAACGCAAAACTTGCGACTTTGATCGAAACTCGCGGAGAAGGAGGACTTTTCCTCTGCTCTCCGACTTCAGGATACACTGCGATACAGGGCGAGTTTGCACACATCCCCACGTTGTCGGAGGTGGAACGCGAACAACTCCTCTCGGCGGCGCGCGAACTCAACGAGGCGCGGGAAGCCCCGAAATCCGCCCCGTGCGGCGTTTCAGGTG
>JAFUDL010000259.1 GCA_017459225.1 Kiritimatiellia bacterium | reverse complement strand
GCCGCAACGTAGATGGCGGCCGCTCCGCACACGGCCTTGACGTCTATGGGGCGCACGCGGTTCTTGAGGCGCAGCGTGAACGTCCACACCGCGAATGGTACCAGCGCGAGGGCTGCGGCCACAATGGTGAACTGCATTCGCAGCGACTGGAAGTAGAAGCCCATCTGCTCGAGGAAATGGTCGAAGCCGCCGATCGAGACGAGGTCAGGCATCTTGATGGCCTCGTACTGCCCGCGGGTGAGCGCGTGCTTGAAGCCTTCCCACGTGCGCGGGTAGCCCCAGTTCATCGGCGGGTTGCGAAGGTCGGAGACTATCGGCATATAGGCGTAGAACGAGACTCCGAGCTCCGCGAGGATCGTCGCCACGGATACGGATCTGCCGTTCGGGAGAGTGACGGCCGCGAGGGCAAGCATGGCGAAGTTCCATACGATCGGCCAGAAGAACCACCAGCTGTGGGGATTGGTGAGTCCGTTCATCGCGCCCTTTCGCAGCAGGATGAACGTGGCCACCTGGACGGTCGCGACGGGAATCGCGAAGGCGAGCCCCTTGGGCGTGCCCACTGCGAGCGCGAAGAGAAGGGCGAGGCCGGCGAGGAGCAGAAGCGTGGGCTTCGTCCAGTTGAACGGGACATGCTGCGCATTGGCGCTGAATCCCTGATCGCCGGCGGAAGCCACCTCGACCACGCGGCGCAGCGCGGCGTTGTACTCAAAGCCCGTCACCGACGCCGCGTACAGCACTGCCGCCACGGCAAGCACTCCCGAGGCAATGAGGGTTATCTTCCATAGCTTCTGGCCGTCTTCGCTTTCCCGGTCGACGAAAGTCGATCCCGCGGCAGCGGTGAACACGGCCGCGAGCATTGCGCCGAGAACCGCGTACTTCGTGGGCGTGATGAGAGGGGCGATCGGCGCTTCGAGCGGACCGCACCATGTGGTGGTGCCGGCGAACACCGTTGCGGCGAAGAATATGAGCGCCGCACCTGTTCCGCCGATGCCGAGAACTGCGCGTGGAAGAGTGTGCGCGCTGCAGCGGCGGCGCATGATGATGCCCGCCACTGGCGCTATGACCACCAGCGCAAGGCCGATCCACAGAACGATCTCGTTCGGGCATGCGACGGGATTGGGGAAGAGTTCGCCGGATACAGGCTTGTCGAACGGGGCGAGCTTCACGATGGGCTCGAACTTGTTGATCACGTCCGACGACATCTGCGAGGTTGCGCGCAGCATGCAGCCGATCTGCAGAAGCTTCGCCGTGAGGCCCAGCGGAATGCACACGATCAGGAAGTCGCGGAAGAGGCGTATGTCGCGCAGGGCGATGATGATGGCGAGCGGCACCGCCGCGAGAAGAAGCACCTGGTAGTTCGTGAGGCCAAGGCCGAAGACGAAGGCTGTGAGCCATAGAATCTTGTCGGAGGGCATGCGCATCCATCTGTACGAGAGAAGGAACACGGCCATGAGGAAGAGCGCGTTGAGGGAGTAGATCTCGACGATGGTGGACTGCGACCACTCTACGGGCGAAAACGCGAATACGAGTGATCCGCCTAGTCCGCCCGCAAGCGACATGATGGCGTTCTTGCGCGTGCGCGCCTCGGCGGTGTCGGCGTATTGGTCGTCGTCGGCCACGGGAATGGAGTCCAGCATGTCGCTCCCCGAACGGCATATCAGCATCGCGGTGCATCCTGCGGCGAACGCGCCCGCGACCGCGGAGAACAGCGAGACGGCCCATGCGGGGGTTGGCTGGCCCATGTAGGTGACCCATGAGAAGACGCGGCAGAATATCCACGAGCAGAGCGACCAGAAGGGGTATCCCGGCGGATGCGGCACGCCAAGGTGGTCGGCCGCCGTGGCGAGTTCGCCGGAATCCTCCAGGCCCACGCTCGGACCGAGCGTGAAGAAGTACACGAGGAAGGCGATTAGCGATGCGCCCCAGAACGCGGTCCAGTCTATGCGCCTGAAGAATGCGCCAGGCTTCGTCTCTATGCTGAATAGCTTGCTGAACATTTGCTTTCTCTTCTTGGTCTGTTTTTTGTAAGTGGTTTTCAGATGTCAAAACTTTCAGGTCTTTTTCGCCGCAGGCGCGCGGCGCATGATCGCGCGCAGCAGCTCCTGCGTCACGAGCGACTGAGTGCTGCCGCCAGACGACACTAGCTTCTCGCGGGCCTGCAGGATGAGGAACCTGGCGAGGCGCAGTTCGCCGAGGCTGAACGACTTGGCGTTCTTCGCGCCGCGCTTCACGGCCCAGTCGCCGCGCGAGACGTTCGGGCCCACCCCGGCGTCGTCAAGATCCTGCACGACGTCGGGCGGGATGTTCCTGGCCCAGCCGCCGTACGGCGTGAGCCAGCCGTTGTCCAGCGCCTCGCGGTAGATGTAGAGCTCGCGGAAGAACTTCTCGGCCACCGTGGCGAGCATGATGTCGAAGCCGCTCTTGCCGTTGTCGAAGCGGGCGATCGTGGCGAGAAGCTTCGCCGGGCTGCGCTGCGCGATGGCGTCCGTGATCTCCCACAGCTCAGGCTCGTCTCCGCCGGGGGACGATATCTCGGCCACGTCGGCGGCGGTGACGTTGCTGCGCTCCTTGCCGAGGTACGTGCGCATCTTCGCGAGCTCCGAGACGATGCGGCGCGTGTCCGTGCCCACCTTGGAGATGAAGGCGGCGTCTGCGCCTGGATCGAACTTGAGGCCTTCGGCTTCTGCGAGGTCGGGAAGGCGCATGAGAGCGGTCTCGAGCTTGTCCTTGCCCTTGCCGCCGGCGGAGAACTCCACGAGCTGCGCGCCGCACTTCAAGAGCGTCTTTGCGAAGATGCTGGTCTTGAGGAGCTTTGTCGCCGTGATCACCAGAGTCTGGTTGGGAGGAAGGGGATTGGCGGCGAGGTCTTCGGCGAAGCGCGCGAGGGCGGCCTTCACCTGTTCCGACACGCCCTTGCCCTCGCCGCGCCCTCCGCCCGGCAGGAAGGTGACTCCGCGCCACCAGGTGAGCTTCACGGGGTCGAGGAAGGGGGGCGTCTGGATCGAGGCGACGCATTCCTTGATCGACTCGAGCTGCGTTTCGGCGTTGTCGGCTGCGCCGTCTATAGTCTCCACTGCCGTCGCGCGAAGGGACGGTTCGACGGCGGCCTCTACGATCTTTGCAGCGGCCGCATTGGCGAGGTAGTCGTCCTCGCCCAAGAACAAGTGGATGTTTGGTCCTTTTGACACGCCCAATATTTTACCATATTCCACTCGGTTGGTGGTTAGCATAAGATTAGAAACGGAAAAAAACTGCTTCCGTCCAGAATTGTTCTCCGCATCTACGATGTCGTTTATTGTTTACGTTCTGATGCGGATTTGATAAACTCTTGCGCATGAAGAACTATTCATTGCTCGCGGCGGCGATGGCGCTTGCCGCATACACGTTGTCTGCTGCCGACTCTCCGCTCGCGTCGACTCCATGGATCGGCGACGGGTTGCCAGACCGCAACGGCGCCGACTGGTACGAGGAGGATCCCGCGCCAGAATTCAGAGCCACGTTCGCTCTTCCCGAAGGCGTGCGCGAGGCGAAGGTGCATTTCGCGTGCGCCGGATTCGGGTGGTTCAGCGTGGACGGCAAGGCGATGATGTGCACGGACGGACTGGACACGCTCTGGACGCCCTACGACAAGACCGTGTATTCAAAGTTGCTCATCATGGTGAAGCCGGGTCCAGGTCCCCACGAAATCGCGGTGCGCCTCGGCAACGGCTTCTACAATCTGCCGCCGCTCCGCTTCTGGGGCTCGAAGTGCTTTCGCACGGCGTTGGCGCACGGACGCCCCTGCTTCAAGATGGCGATGACGATCGACGGCGTGGAGAGGCCGCTTGAGTGGAAATGGCGCAAGACGAACGTCGTGCGCAATTCCGTGTACCTTGGAACGGAGGTGGACGCGACGCGCGCCGCGGACGCGGAGTGGAAGCCGGCGGCCGAAGTCGCCGGCCCGAAGGGGACGATCCGTCCGTGGCCCGGCGGCGTCGGGCGTTTCGGGATGGGGACGTTCGGCGTGGACAGGGGGAAGGCGAAGTGGCTGCGCGAAGGAGAGGTGCAGGTGGTGGACTTCGGGGCGAACGCCTCGGGAGTGCCGGAGTTCCTCTTCCGCGGCGAGGCGCGCGGCTCGCGCGTGGAGATCGTGTACGGCGAGCGCCTCAACGCGGACGGCTCCGTGAACGTGCTCACGCAGGCCGCAGGCCAGATAAAGCGCGGCAACGGCGGGCCGGGCGCGCCGCGCGTCGCATGCCAGCGCGATGTTTATATCTGCGGTGGTGCGGCGTGCGAGCGCTTCAATCCGCCGTTCACCTGGCACATCTTCCGCTACGCAGAAATACGCGGCGCAAAACATCTTCTCGGCGAGACGGATTCGCTGCGCGACGTGCGATCGATGCTGTCCTTGGATGAGAGGGCGAAGGCATCTGCGGCCAAGGCGTTCAAGACGGAGAACAAGGACCTAGCGGCCATCCACGAGATGTGCCGCCGCACGTTCCAGGCGAACCTAATCGGCGGCGTGCAGAGCGACTGTCCGGGACGCGAACGTCTAGGCTATGGCGGCGACATTGTCTCCACTTACGAGGCGATGATGCTCAACTGGGACGTTCGCGCGCTCTATCTCAAGATACTGCAGGACTTCGCGGACGAGGCGGCGGACGACGGATGGATCACCGAGACCGCTCCCTACGTGGGCATCGCCGACAGGGGCTTCGGCGGGCGCGCCGGCCCGGTCTCGTGGGCGCTCGCCGTGCCTGAGCTCATCGACGGGCTCCTCCGCCACTACAATGAGACGAAGGCGCTCGACTACTATCCCGTCTGCGCACGCTACGTCCGGCTCGTGGCGGCGAAATGCCCCGACGGACTCGTCCCCAACTGCATCGGCGACCACGAGGCGCTGGAGCGCGCGCCGAACGGATGCACCGCGACCGCGCACTGGCATCGCTTCGTTGAGTTGACCGCGAAGTTCGCGAAGATGCTCGGGCGCACGGACGACGAAAAGGAGTTCATGGCGCTCGCGGAGAAGATCAAGGCGGCGTTCGTCGCGAAGTACGTGAAGGACGGCATCGTGGCAAACGGCACGCAGTCGGCGCAGGCCATCGGGCTTTACCTTGGGCTCGTGCCGGCAGAGCAGGTGGCAGCGGCCGAACGGCAGCTCGTGAAGGCCATTGAAGAGAAGGGGTACGGTCCCACCACAGGCATCTTCTCCACGCGCTACATGCTCATGTATCTATCGGAACACGGGCGCGTGGACGTCGCGCGGAAGATCGTCCTCCACAAGGGCTTCCCCGGCTGGTTGCACATGCTCGAGCGCGGTGCGACCACGCTGTGGGAGACGTGGAAGGAAAGCGACAACATCTACTCCAACTGCCATCCGATGTTCGGCAGCGTGGACGAGTGGATACTCCGCTTCGCGCGCTGAGCGTCCTTGATTTGCGCATGGATTTTGGGTATAATGCTTTCAAAAAACGCGGAAAGGAAGATGTTGAGATGACGAACGAATTTGAAACAGGCCTCGCGCGATTGACGTGCGCCGTGTTTGCGGTCTGTGCGCTTGCTGCGGCGCGCGCAGAGACGATCTTCGTTGAGGCGGAGGCGTTCGCCGACAAGGGTGGATGGGTTGTGGACCAGCAGTTCATGGACCAGATGGGGTCGCCATTTCTGCTGGCGCACGGGATGGGGCGTCCGGTGAAGGATGCCGAGACCGCGGTCGCCGTCAAGGAAGGCGGCAAGTACAGAGTGCTCGTGCGCACGCGCAACTGGTCCGAGGAATGGAGCGGAGACGCCGAGGCACCGGGCAGGTTCCTCGTGAAGGTCAACGGCAAGGCGCTGCCTTCGACGATGGGCGCGAAAGGACGCAAATGGGCGTGGCACGAGGCGGGTTCATGTGAGCTCGCGGCGGGTTCAGCGAAGATCGCGTTGCACGATCTCACTGGCTTCGACGGCAGATGCGACGCGGTGGTGCTGACGAGCGACGCGGGCTTTGCGCCGCCCGGCGACGTGAAGGAGCTAGAGGCGCTGCGCAGGCGCGTGGGCGCGATCACGCGCGCGAAGGATGAGGTTACGGCGGATCTTGTGGTGGCGGGCGGTGGTGTTGCCGGAATCTGCGCGGCGATATCGGCCGCGCGTCTGGGGCTCAAGGTGGCGCTCGTCAACGACCGTCCCGTTCTTGGAGGCTGCAACAGCTCAGAGGTGCGCGTGCATCTGGGTGGCTGGACGAACATCGGCTTGTACCCGAAGCTCGGGGACGTTGTGAACGAGATAGGCCCCGCCAAGGGCGGCAACGCGAAGCCGGCGGCGCAGTACGAAGATTTGCGCAAGCTTGATGCGGTCAAGGCCGAGAAGAACATCACCCTCTTTCTCGACACGCACGTGACGGGCGTTGAAAAGAAGGACGGCCGCATTGCGGCGCTGGTGGGGCGCAACATCGAGACTGGCGTGGAGACGGTGTTCCGCGCGCCGCTTTTCGCGGACTGCACAGGCGATGGAACTGTGGGCGTGATGGCAGGCGCGGCGTTCAGGTATGGACGCGAGGCGAAGAGCGAGACGGGCGAGAAGGGCGCGGTTGACAAGGCCGACTCGATCACCATGGGCGCGTCCGTGCAGTGGTACTCACGCGCGGCCAAAGCTCCCGTGCCGTTTCCCGACGTGCCTTGGGCGCTTGCGTTCACCGAGAAGTCGTGCGAGAAGGTGAAGATGGGCGAATGGACATGGGAGACCGGCATGAACCGCGACATGATCGGCGACTTCGAGGCGATTCGCGACTACGGAATGCTTGTGGTGTATTCGAACTGGGCCTTCCTCAAGAACCATTCGAGCGTGAAGGGGAAATACGCGTCGCTGAAGCTTGACTGGGTGGCGTACGTCGCGGGCAAGCGCGAGTCGCGCAGGCTCGTGGGCGACTATGTGATGAGCGAGAAGGACGTTGTGGGCAATGTGCAGCATCCAGACGGAACGGCGTGCACTACGTGGACGATCGACCTGCACTATCCCGATCCGAAGAACACGGCGAACTTCCCGGGCAGGGAGTTCAAGTCCATTGCGCGCCACACCAGCTTCATGGCCCCGTATCAGGTCCCATACCGCTGCCTCTACTCCAAGGACGTGCCGAACCTCTTCATGGCCGGCCGCCACATCAGCGTCACGCACGTGGCGCTCGGCACGGTGCGCGTGATGCGCACGCTGGGAATGCTCGGCGAGGTGGTGGGCATGGCGGCGAAGGTGTGCAAGGACCACGGATGCATGCCGCGCGACGTGTACACGCACCATCTCGACGAACTCAAGGCGCGCATGGAGAAGGGCGTGGGCACAGGCCGCGCGCAGCCGCCGCAGAACTACAACCGCGGCGGTTCGCTGAACGCATGGCGGCGCAAAAAGTAAGTCTAAGTCTCAAGGAGGATGAAATGAAGATTTTCAGGGAGCCGAAGAAGCTTCAGTCATGGTGCGCCGCACGGCGTATGGAAGGGCGCAGAATCGCGCTCGTGCCCACCATGGGCTATCTGCACGAGGGGCATCTCTCGCTCATTGCCGAGGCTAAGAGGCGGGGCGCGGAGGAGATCGTGGTGAGCGTGTTCGTGAACCCCGTGCAGTTTGGTCCGAACGAGGACTTCGACAAATACCCGCGCGACGAGAAGGCCGATCTCGCCAAGTGCCGCGCCGCTGGCGCAACTGCGGTGTTCTTCCCCACGCCGGCCAATATGTACCTCGACGCGCACTCGGTGTATGTTAACGAGGAGTCGCTCTCGAAGGGACTCTGCGGTGCGCGCCGCCCAGGGCACTTCCGCGGCGTGTGCACCGTCGTCGCAAAACTGTTCAACCTCGTTCATCCGCACTTCGCCGTGTTCGGGCAGAAGGACTTCCAGCAGGCGGCCGTGATTCGGCGCATGGTGCGCGACCTCAACTTCGACCTCGACGTGATCGTGGCGCCGATCGTGCGCGAGCCGAGCGGTCTTGCCCGCAGCTCGCGCAACACGTATCTCTCGGACGATGAACGCGAGAGGGCCTGCGCCCTTTCGCAGGCTCTCTTCGCGGCTGCGGACGCGGTGAAGACGGCGAAGTCCCTGCCTTGGAAGGCAGAGCGCGCAAAGATCGTGCGCCGCCTGAAGAAGGCTGGCCTCGTGGTCGACTACGTGGAGGCGGTGGACGGCGAAACGCTTGAGAGCGTGGACCGCCTTGAGAAGGGCGTGGCCGTGCTGCTCGCCGTGTACTGCGGCAAGACGCGCCTCATCGACAACGCAGTGATGCGATGATCGACCTCTCGAACGAAGAGTGGCGCGAGGCGTACAGGCTTGTGCGCGAAGCCGCGGCGGCGCCGGGAGACGATGCAGCGCGCGTTGCCGCGTTCGACTTCCTGCGCACTGCCGAGTCGAAGCGCCTTCTTGCGATCGCCCACCTGCTGCAGTCCGGCGCGACCGAACGCTCCATCCAGGCCGCGCTCGTGCCGCTCGAGCGCGTCGACAGGCGCGCGAAGGTGACCGACGCCGAGATGGGAATACGCACCACGGACGTTCCCGCCTGCGCCGACCGGGCGCCGTACGTGGTGGTGGCGGACAACGTACGCAGCGCGTTCAACATGGGCGGCATCTTCCGCACGGCCGACTTCTTCGGCGCCGAGCGCCTTGTGCTGTGCGGCTATTCTCCCACGCCGGAGAACCCGCAGGTGAAGAAGACGGCGCTCGGCGCGGACGAAACCACTCCCTGGACGCATGTGAACGACGTCCGCGACGCAGTGGACGCCCTCCGCGCCGAAGGGCGGCGCATATACGCGCTTGAGACGGTAGACGGCGCAACCGACATATCGCGCGCCGCCATCGTCTTCCCGTGCGCGATCCTTCTTGGCAACGAGCGCTTCGGTCTTGATCCAGACGTGGTGGCCATGGCGGACGAGGTGCTTGAGATCCGCTCGCACGGCATGAAGAACTCGCTTAACGTTGTGAGCGCCTTTGCCGTTGCGGCGGCATTCATTCGCGTGAATGGCTAGATGGTCGGGCGCTTGGAAAACCGATTTTGCAGATTCTTAAAAATCTGAAAGGACGCATTGACGCGCGGAAAGAATTTTGATAAACTATTTGCCCAACGGCGAGATAGCTCAACGGTAGAGCATCAGAATCATAATCTGCTGGTTGAGGGTTCGAATCCCCCTCTCGCCACCATTGAAGCCACCGTTCGCGGTGGTTTTCGTGTTTCTTGAACGCACGTTGCAGCCATATGAACTTCGAGCCGATAGGATACTTTCACGGAGGTTCCGCGCGCAAGTACGAGGCGCCACGCCAGGGCGTTTTCGCTGGCGGCGCGGGGCGCGTGGAGTTGTTGGAGGGGAGAAACTTCGAGACCGCGCTCCGCGATCTGGAGGGATTCTCGAGGATATGGCTTCTCTTCGCATTCGACCGCAACGGCTCCGCATGGCGTCCCACGGCGCATCCTCCCGTGACCGCGCCGGGAAGGGCGAGAGTTGGCGTTTTCGCATCGCGCGCGCCGTATCGTCCAAACCCTATTGGACTCTCCTGCGTACGCCTCGTCTCGGTGAAGGGGCGCAGCGTTGAGGTGGACGAGGCCGATCTCCTCGACGGCACGCCCGTCTTGGACATCAAGCCCTACGTTCCCGCGGCGGACGCCTTCCCTGACGCGCGCGCCGGGTGGGTTGAGGCTCAGGATGTGTGGCGTGTGAAGGCCATGCCAGAATTCGATGCCGCGGCGGCGTTCGTGCGCGAGTCCGGCGGACAGGACCTTCTCGCAACGGCGCAGATGCAGCTCGCCGGCGAACCCTTTGATTCGTCGCGCAAGCGAGTTATGCGAACGGGCGACACATCTGGCGTGTTCTCCGTTAGGATGTTCCGGCTTGACTTCGAAGTGGACGATGCGGCGCGGCTCGTCACGCTCGTTCGCATCCGAAGCGGCTATTCCCCGGCGGAGCTCGCCGAGCCCTCCGACCCCTACGGTGACAAGCCTCTGCACCGCGCCTTCGCCGCCGAAATGCGAAAGATTCAAGGCGAAAAGGCGTGAAAGTCGTTTTGCATTTGTCATTCGTCTTGTGCTGACGGTGTTTTTTTGGTAAAATATCCCACAAACTTTTCAACAAAAAAAGGAGCTAGAAAATGGGCGATGTAATCGGAGCGGGCGAACTCCACAAGGGCGTGAAGCTGCTGCTGGACGGCGAGCCGTGGGAAATCACGGAATTCGACTTCTCGAAGCCGGGCAAGGGCCAGGCCATCTACAACTGCAGGCTGCGCAACATGATCACGGGCGGCGGCATGAGCCGCAGCTACCGTTCGGGCGACAAGTTCGAGCGTCCCGAGCTGCTGCAGCGCAGCGTGACGTACTCCTACGACGACGGCACTGCCTTCGTGTTCACCGACGAGAACTTCGAGGAGATCCGCGTCTCCCCCGACGTGATGGGCAACAAGAAGTACTTTCTCATGGACGAGATGGAGGTCAAGGCGCTCTTCTTCAACGACAAGGTGATCGGCGTGGACCTTCCGCAGCTCGTGGAGCGCAAGGTGATCAAGGTGGAGCCCGGCGTGAAGGGTAATACAGCGTCCGGCAAGGTGATGAAGCCCGCCACCGTCGAAGGCGGCTATGTGTGCCCTGTGCCGCTCTTCATCAACGAAGGCGACGTGATCCGCATCAACACCGAGACCGGCGAGTACAACGACCGCATCTCAACCAGATAGTTTGGTGGTTAGGTGGTTTTGTAGTTAGGTGGTTAGGTAGTTTGGTGGTTTGTAGTTAGGTGATGATATGAAGATTCTTGTTACCGGAGGCGCCGGGTACATCGGCTCGCACACAACGCTCGAGCTGCTGAAGGCGGACCATGACGTCGTTGTGGTGGACAACCTCTGCAACTCCTGCGTGGAGTCGCTCAGGCGCGTCGAGAGGCTTGCGGGCAAGGCGCCGAAGTTCTACGAGCTCGACATCCGCGACGAGGCCGCGCTCGACAAGGTCGTGGCCGCGGAGAAGCCGTTCGACGCCACGATCCACTTCGCCGCGCTCAAGGCGGTGGGAGAATCCACGCAGATTCCGCTCAAGTACTACGAGAACAACCTCGGCGGCACGTTTACGCTACTGAAGGTGCTTTCGGCGCACGGCTGCAAGAACGTGGTCTTCTCCAGCTCCGCCACCGTGTACGGCCAGCCGCAGAGCGTGCCGATCCGCGAGGACTTCCCCACGCCAGGATGCACGAATCCTTACGGCTGGACGAAGCTCATGATGGAGCAGGTGTTCCGCGACGTGCAGAAGGCCGATCCAGAGTGGAACACGATTCTGCTCAGGTACTTCAATCCGATCGGCGCGCATGAAAGCGGCGACATCGGCGAGGATCCTGCCGGCATCCCCAACAACCTCCTGCCATACGTGGCCCAGGTGGCGGTTGGACGCCTCAAGGAGCTGAGCGTGTTCGGAAACGACTATCCCACCCCCGACGGCACAGGCATACGCGACTACATCCATGTGGTGGATCTCGCCATCGGCCATCTGCGCGCCATCGAGAAGCTCGCCGAGAAGCCTGGCTTCAAGATCTACAACCTCGGTACCGGCAATGGCTACTCCGTGCTGCAGATCGTGAAGGCGTTCGAAGCCGCAAGCGGCAGGAAGGTGCCCTACGTGATCAAGCCGCGCCGCCCAGGCGACATCGCCGAATGCTGGGCCGATCCCGCCCTCGCCGCAAAGGAGCTCGGCTGGAAGGCCGAACGCGGCATCGAGAAGATGTGCGAAGACCTCTGGCGCTGGCAGTCCAAGAATCCGTACGGCTACAAGGGGCAGTGACGACTCTGGACGAAATCCTTGGCGCCTTCGAAGAGGCGCTCGAGCTCGAAAGAGAGCTGGGCACGCGCACGGTCGAATGCGACCGTGCGCT
>JAFUDL010000258.1 GCA_017459225.1 Kiritimatiellia bacterium | reverse complement strand
TCTCTTCAGGCCGTGAACGACAAGTACACCGCCGCGTGGGCAGTCACGTACTTCCTCGAGAAGGGCGCGCCTTCGTTTGAGGAGTTCGCCGCCTACCGTAACGTGCTGCCCACGTATCTGAAGGAGACCGCCGCCGGCAAGAGCTGGGAAGAGGCCACGAAGATCGCGTGGGAAGGGCTGGAGGCGGGTTTCCCTGCGGCGTTCATGAAGTTCTGGAACAAGCGCGCCGGTGCTCGTAACTACGAGCCGCCCGAGCCAAAGGCAAAGTGACCATTCCCACTCCCCACGAGCCACGAACCACGAGCCACGAACCACGAATCACGAATCACGCACCCGCAGCGCCCTGCCATTGGCGCGTCGATTGTCAAAGCGATTGTTCTCGTTCTTGAACGAAGAGTTCGGGTATGGTCCTTCTTCGCCGATTGAGACCATTATGCCGTTTGGCGCCACTGGGCTTTGCACAAGCGTGGAGCGTTCAAGGCGCACTTTTCCGCCGTTCGGACAGTTTACGAGGTAGCTTGAAAGGCCGTCGTTGCCGTCGTCGAAGCGGCAGTTGACGATTTCGGTGGCGAGTGCGCGGCTTTTGAGGCAGTGGCCCTGATTGCAGTGGTCAGAGACGATTCCTTCGCATACGAGGCGGCCGACTTTGCCCACGTAGATGTTGTGGGAATAGCCGTCGCCGTGGCCGCAGTTGCGGAACGTGCTGTTCTTGATGAAGATTGCGGCACTGGGTGCCGCAGTGGTGAGTATGCCGTTTTCGTTGCGGGTGAAGGAGCAGCGGTCAACGCGGGTTGTGCCGGAGTTGGCGCCGATCCAGAGTCCTGCGCCGTTCTTGTCGGGGCAGCGGGCACCTTCGAACGAGATTCCGGCAATGCGGATGTCGCTTCCATAGAGCACCCAGAGACCTTTGCGCTCGGCGAGGCGTCCGCCTTCGGGGGGCAGCACCCTGACCTCTCCGGAGGATGCTGGACCCACGATGTTGAGCCGGTTCGCGCGCCACACGCATGCGTCACGGTAGGTGCCGGGAAGAATGCGCACTGTGTCACCGTCGCGTGCGGCGCGCGCGGCGGCGGAAGGGGTGGCGTATTTCTCGCCCGGACCAACGACGAGCGTTGCGGGGATAGCCTTTGCTTGAAGCGCGAGCAGGGCCAGTGCAGCCGCTGCAATGACAATTCTCACCATTGGAATCTCCTCTGTTGTCTTTTCGGCATGTATTCTATCAAACTACACCGTCTAGAGCAAGTATAGCCACCACTTTCGTTTTTGGTTGTGATGTGGCTTGTTTCCGAGATTTCGAGATTTGTGAATGTATCACTGCTCGCGGGGACATATCACTGCTCGCGGGGACAGACCCCGCAGAAATCAACACATTGCTCGTGGGGACAGACCCTGCGAAACAACACTACAATCCAATTTGGGGACTGTCCCCCTACGGTCGGTATTGAAACAACTGGGGACAGTCCCCAACGGGCACGAGATTTTTTCCATGCGTCTAGACGGTACTGCACTTTTAACAATCTTTTAACATTTGTCTTGCAAAAAATGTGCGATAATATATGGGTCTTCGGCGCGCATTGGGACATGCCGCTTCGAAAAGGAAGATCGATCAAAAAAGGAAAGGAAAATGCAATGGCAAGAAAGAACCGGATGTCAATACCAGACGCATTCTACCACGTGACCACGCGCATCGCGCACAGGGAGATGCTGCTCGCCGGCGAAGCGGTGAAGGACAGGATCATGGAGATCATCTACAGCACGGCGATCTTCTCCGGCGTGGAGGTCTACGCATGGTGCATAATGGACAACCATCTCCACATCCTCGTGCACGTGCCGAGGGTGCCCGGGGAGCTCTGGACAGAGGAGGGCCATGAGCCCGACGCGTACGCGTTCGGCATGCGTCCGCCAGAGTGCCGCGAGCCGATGTGGCCCAGCCCGTCCACGGGGACAGTCCCCCGGCCGCGTCCGGCCGTCGGCTTCACGCTCGAAGACGACGAGTTCGTGGAGAGGCTCGCCGGCATCTACGGCCGCGAGCGCGCCGAGAGGAGGGTGGACGGCTGGCGCAGGCTCGAGGAGGCCGGCTGCGCGGAGAGGGCCATGGCCGACAGGGAGCGCCTCTGCAGGCGCATGTACAACATATCGCAGTTCATGAAGACGCTCAAGGAGCGCGTGACGCGCATCTTCAACTCCCCGCTTGGAAAGGCCGGGCACGAGGGCGCGCTGTGGCAGGGACGCTTCCACAGCGGAGTCGTGGAGCCGACGGCTGCGGTTCTGGCTATCGTCGCCGCCTACATAGAGTTCAACCCGGTCAAGGCGGGGATCGCCGACGCCCCCGGGAGCTGGCGCTGGAGCAGCTTCTCGTGCGCGCTTGGCGACGGCCCCCGCTCAGTCGTCTGCAGGCGGATGTACGAGAGAATGCTCGACTGCCCGTGGGAGGAGGCGCGCGCGCGGATGGAGGCGATCTTCGCGGACAGGCTGCCGGAGGACCTCGACTCCGAGACCCTGCACGCCATATGCGAGCGCTATGCCGCCAGGGAGGATGCGCAGGAGGACAAGTCGGAGGCTGACGGCGAGGCCAAGACGGACTGCGTGGCGAGCGGCGGCGAAGAGGCGTCCGGCAATGTCGGCGGCGTCGCGCATGCGCAGCCGCGCGTGCGCGCCTCGCAGGCGATCCATGTGACGCTGCAGGTGTTCCGCGGAGCGTTCATAGGCTCGGTCAAGTTCGCGCGGTGGGCGCTTTCCCGGCTGCCCGGCGGATTCCCTGCGCCAGGGACGCGCTCCGCGCGGATGTGCTCGGCGCTCCTGTGGGAGTGTCCGCCTGCGTGCGCCGCATGACGGCGGAGCGGAAGTCGGCGGGCTGGACGGGACGCTACCGCCATATCGTTGAGGAGGCACGGAAATCACACGGAATCTACATCTGAAGCGCACGGCAACGAGTCGTGTGCAGGGGAAGTTTTGCCATGGCATGCCGCAGAGGCGGTGCAGAATGCCAGTTCATGGGCATATTGAGCCATTCCATGCTAGTGAAAAGCACTGACGGCGTTCAGCGCAGGCGGCGATCAAGTCGAAAAGCGGGTAAGAAGCCATATTCACAATGCCAACCTTCCGCATTCAGGTGGATTGAGCATTATGGCTCACAGGCTCGCGGGGGCTGTCCCCCAGTAAGTTGGGACTGTCCCCCTGTAAGTTCCTGTTGCGCATATGGGGACAGTCCCTGTTGCGCATAGGGACAGCCCCTGTTGCGCATAGGGACAGCCCCTGCGAAATAGCACCAATCCAATTTGGGGACTGTCCCCCTCCGGTCCTTGGGTTTCCATGGGGACAGTCCCAGTCATCGGCTTTCTAAACAACTGGGGACAGTCCCCAACGGGCATGCGCGATACACTGAACTGGTCGGCAAGCCCGGCTACAAGACCTCGAAGTCATATAACTGTGAATGTCACGGAGATAGGTGTGTGGTATTGGGTTTTAGTTTGTTGAGAGGGCAATAGGTCAAATGATACGTAAATACGTAAAAGGGAGCTGATTTTCTATGCCGTCCACAAAACTAAACGCAAGTCTGAAAGGGGTGATTTTCTACGAAAAAGTAATACTGCCAAGGAGATTTTATGTTAAACTATCACTAGTGTTTCAAGTGATGTTGTCATTCAGACCTAAAAGGGAAAGAGAAGATGATTCGACTTGCAGAATTGGCCATCAGAGGGAGTGGGCGTAGGGCAATTGCTCTCCTTGCCTTTGTTGCGACGTGCGGCGTCTCGCGCGCGGCGGATATCTGCGTAACCAACGCCGTTGGCGTTGTGGCGGGATATCAGGATCTTGAGTACGTCGACACGAACGTGGAGAAAAACGGCAACGCGTTGCTGTCCGGGCAGCGCATCGTGACAGACTTCCGTCCGGTGGATTCTGACGTGGTTGAGATGACGGTCAAGTTCCTATCACGCGGATTCGACTGTAACCAGTTCCTGTGGTGCGACCGCGTGGACGGTCCGGCGGACACCTTTTCCGCCGGGAAGATGGACACAGGCTGCTTCCGCTTCGACCGCGGATCCTCAACGTCCGGCGCGGAGAAGTGTCCAGCGGCGGCGAATACTCTTTACCACATTGTCGTCGACTACGGCAGCCGCGCATGTACGGTGAACGGCAAGAGCGCGGGCACGATGGAATGTGCAAAGTTC
Source organism: Kiritimatiellia bacterium (assembly GCA_017459225.1). Lineage (GTDB taxonomy): Bacteria > Verrucomicrobiota > Kiritimatiellia > RFP12 > UBA1067 > RUG572. The sequence continues at coordinate 3,567 of JAFUDL010000258.1, read as the reverse complement.
TTTTCGCCGCCTACCAATCTCGTGCTCTTTGCTTCGTTCGTCTTCGAGAATGGCGCCTTCACGCGTTGGAACAACCACGCAAGCGTGCGGTTCTATGCATTCAAGGTGCGGCGCAGCGGGAGACTCGTCTGCCACATTGTCCCCGTGCGCAGGGCGAAAGACGGGGTGATCGGCGTGTACGACCGCGTGGCAGGGAAGTTCTACACGAACAGCGGCAACGGCGTGTTCAGCGCTAAGCGGACTCGGAAAACGCCGCAGCTCGGCATCCTTACGCCGCCGGAGGGCAGGACGCCGCGCATCAACGGTACGAGGATCTTCGGTGTACGTCCGGGACGGCCAATCCTGTGGCGGATTCCAGTGACGGGGGAGCGTCCGATGCGCATCTCCGTGAAAGGGCTGCCGAAAGGCGCGACGTTCGACGCGGCGCGCGGAATCATCGGCGGTGCCGTGGCGGAGCGGGGGACGTACGAGTTTGACGTCGCGGCGGAAAACGCGCATGGCCGCGCGAGCCGGAAATGGAAGCTCGTCGTCGGCGACAAGATCGCGCTCACGCCGCCGATGGGATGGAACTCCTGGAACTGCTTCAACTTCGCGGTCACGGAGAAGAACATCCGCGACGCGGCCGACGCTATGGTGTCGAGCGGCCTCGCCGACCACGGCTGGACGTACGTGAACATCGACGACTTCTGGCAGAACAATCCCTACCGCTTCAAGGACGACCCGACGCTGCAGGGCGCAGAGCGCAAGCCGGACGGGACCATCAACCCGAACGCGCGCTTCCCCGACATGAAGGGGCTCGCCGACTACGTTCATGCGAAGGGGCTGAAGATCGGGCTCTATTCTTCGCCCGGGCCCTACACTTGCGGAATGTGCACGGGCAGCTGGGGACACGAGTGGCAGGACGCGAAGACGTACGCCGACTGGGGCTACGACTACCTCAAGTACGATCTCTGCACGTACAACAGGAAGGGATTCCGCAATGGGATGTACAGCCACAAGGGAGTCGCCGGCGGTTCGTCCTTGGAGGCCGCGACGCTGCCGTTCCGTCTGATGGGCGAGGCGCTTGCCGCGCAGAAACGCGACATCGTGTTCTCGCTTTGCCAGTATGGACTGGCGAATGTGTCCACATGGGGCGAGAACGTTGGCGGGCAGTGCTGGCGCACGGGCGGCGACTTCCGGGACAGCTTCCTGCAGATGTCCAGGATCGTCAACGCACAGGCTCCGCTTTGGCCGTATGCCCGCCCTGGCGCGTGGAACGACCCCGACATGCTCATGGTGGGGCCGATCAGCATCGGCGGTATCGGCACCGTGGGCATGACGAAGACGCATGCCTGTACCTTTACGCACAACGAGCAGTACACACACGTCTCGATGTGGGCGATGCTCTGCTCGCCGCTCCTCCTCGGCTGCGACCTGATGAAGCTCGACGACTTCACGCGTTCGCTCCTGACGAACGACGAGGTGATCGAGGTGAATCAGGACGAGCTCGGCGCGCAGGCGGCGCTTGTGGCGAAGGGGCCGCGCGCGCAGGTGTGGGCAAAGCCCATGCACGACGGTTCGCTCGTGTTCGCGCTCTTCAACACCGCGGAGGACAACACGCGCATCGCCATCGACTTTGATTCGCTTGGCCTCGAGGGGAAGTGGCTAGTGCGCGACCTCTGGCGGCAGAAGGACGAAGGCATCTACGGCATCAGGTATTCGGCGGAGGTGCCTGGCCATGCCACGCATCTAGTGCGGCTATTCCCGAAGGAGTATGCCCGCCTGGCCGATGGCGTGAAGGACATTCGCATGAACTCGGTCTACATCCAGTTCGAGGAGCTGCGTCCGGTCGACAAGCCCGGCTACAAGGCCCCCAAGTCCTATCCCTGTGAACGATGCGGGGATAAAGTCAAATTGAAAGTCAAACACTAGAAAGGAGCAGCGAAAATGATTGAACAGGCAAATTCGGCCATAAATGGCGAGGGATGTAGGGTTACTGCTCTTCTTGTCGTGCTGGTGGCGATGTGTGGTATCATGAATGTCTGGGCCGGAGACCAGGACTGGACTGTGCGCGGGGAGGGTTCGTCCATGCCGGATTCGTATGTGCCCGTGATGCTATCCAACGGGAGTCTCTGCATGACGGCCGACCATCTAGGCGGCGTGCCGTTCCCTTCGGATCAGACTCGCCGCTGCCACATTTCAACCGGCATCTTCATCGCCGGGCGTCGGCTTCTCTACAACATCTACGGGCACGGCAGCTACCGCCTCACGCTATCGGTGGACGGCAAGCCGCTCGCTAAGCCCGACCGCTGGACACAGACGCTCGATCCGCTGACGGCAAAATCAATCGTCACAAACGTATTCGGCGACGTCACGCGCGTGGTCGAAACATTCGTCGCATCAGGCCGAGACGTCATAGCCATTCGGCAGACTTTCCCGGGCATCGCTCCAGAGCGTCTTGCCGTTGGCCTCGACTATACGCCGCACAGGGACGCGGCTGGTCGCATTGTCGTGAGCCCCTGGGATGAGATGCCAGATGGCCGTGCATATTCCTTCACGGCGTATGGACGCAACATCGACGAAACGCGCATCACCATTCGCCACGCAAAAGAGGACGGTGCGTTCGTGACGTTCATCTCGTACGACAAGCAGGGCGACAAACCATACGCCGGCACGTATGCCGATCTTGCGAAGCGCCACGAGTCCGTATGGCGCAGGTACTATGCCGCATCGTCCGTGCAGCTGCCCGACGCGAAGCTGATGCGCATGCGCGTGATGGCGGAGTACCAGCTCAAGTGCAACGTCACGCGCTGGAACCTCCCGGTGGGAATCTTCCCTTCGCACTGGAACGGAAACTCGTTCGCCTTCGACGAGCTCTACGGCGTGCAGGGACTGCTCTCCGCCGGCCATTTCGAAGAGGCACGGCATGTGGCGGACTTCCGCTTCAACACGCTCGGGCAGGCCAAGAGGCGCGTTGGCGGCGGGGGACGCGGCGCGCGGTGGTATTGGGAGTGCATGGAAGATACCGTTAGGGAGGGCGCGCCGTCGGGACACTGGCTCGACCACATCTTCCAAATGTCCGCAATCGCCCAGACGTGCAACCTCACGGCGTCATATATCGGCGACCTCAAGTTCCTGCGAGATAAGATGTACCCCGTGATGCGCGAATGCGCGCGCTTCTATCGTGCGCAGTATGTTTATGACGCGGCCGATGGTTCGTCGTTCGTCGGCATCTGCACCGACCTTGAACGCCTCGGCGCGGCGAAGGAGCGTCCGTGCATGACGACGTGCGGCATCATCCACACGTTCCGCGCATGCGCAGCGGTGGCGGACCGGCTTGGCGTCGACGCCAAGGAGGCGGCAGATTGGCGAGAGAAGGCGGCGAGACTCGAGAAGTCGCTTCCTGTCAAGGACGGGCGCTTCGTGCCGACTGCCAACGACCCCGATGCCGTCTCCATGGGAACGCTTGCGGGCTATTTCCCGTTCCCGATCTTTCCGAAGGGGCATCCGGAACAGACGGCTGCGGTCAATTTCTTCCTCGCTCAGGGTACGAAGGCGGGAAACATGTATGCGATGGGGAAGAAGATC
>JAFUDL010000257.1 GCA_017459225.1 Kiritimatiellia bacterium | reverse complement strand
TTCCGCTCGGACGCGTCATGACTCTCATCTGCCTCCTCGGTTCGCGTCCCGGACGCCTGCTCGCCTCCACGACGCCCAGTCCGGGCGAGATTCGGAAAATCCTGCTCGCGCGCGGCGTGGAAAGGGGTCCCCATTTCATCGTCATGGATGAGCCGACGAACCACCTCGACCTTCCCAGCATCGAGTGCCTGGAGAATGCGCTCGCGGAGACGCCATGCGCGCTTCTGCTCGTCTCGCACGACGAACGCTTTCTTGCGCGGCTCACCGTCCGCCGCTGGCAGCTGACGCAATCCGGCAACACAGTTCGCTTAGTGAGCCGGCATGTCCCGCTCTGAAGAACCCGGGCACGATTACGATGAAAACGGCTAATCGTGCCCGTTTCCTATTGATACGAAGAGGATTTTCGCTTCATCCATTGCACGCTAAGTGTCAAATAGTGTGAATAGACGTATTGCTAAATCGTCAAAAGGTGTAAATTCGGCATTGCTCAAAACGTCAAAGCGTGATATAATATTTCGCGTCAAGGAGAATACTATGGTGATGCGGCGTAAAATTACTGAAATTCTCAAAAAATGGAAAGTGTCGGATGCCAATGAGTGCGCGTTGCTCATTGACGGTGCCCGCCGTGTCGGAAAGAGTTTTATCGTGGAGGAATTCGCCAAGGCGGAATATCCGGCGTATCTGATGATCAACTTCAAGTATGTCGGCAATGACGTCAAGGAGACGTTCAATGAATATCTTGGCAATCTGGATGTTTTCTTTGAGAGGCTGTTTCTGGTCCTTGAAAGAAAACCACTGCCGAGGGGAAGCCTGATCGTGTTCGACGAGGTGCAGGCGTTTCCCCGTGCGCGGGAAGCCATCAAGCCTCTTATGGCGGATGGACGCTACCACTACGTCGAGACAGGCTCGCTCATATCGATAAGGAAGAATGTCGAAGGCATTCTCATTCCGTCCGAGGAACGCCACATCAAGATGTATCCGATGGACTTCGAGGAGTTCCTTTGGGCGAACGGAGAAGAGACCCTGATGGGGGCGATCAGGGAGGCGTTTGCCAGAAGGGAATCCCTCGGGGCGCTCCATCGACGAGCCATGGATGCTTTCCGCACGTATATGCTTGTGGGCGGAATGCCGCAGTCCGTGAAGAAGTACGTTGAATCGCGCGACTTCGACAAGGTGGACCGCGCCAAGCGCGACATATTGGGGCTTTACAGGGACGCTATCGTGAAGTACGCCGGCTCAAGCGCGCTCAAGGTGGAGCGCATGTGGGACGCCATCCCTGCGCAGCTGTCCCGGCACGAGAAGTCCTACAACCTTGCGGACATAGACGTCAACGCGCGGATGAGAGAATACGAGGAACCAGCGTTCTGGCTCAAGGACGCCATGATATGCAATTTCTGCTACAACGCGACGGAGCCGAATCTTGGGCTGTCGCTGAGCGCGGACCATACGACGTTCAAATGCTACATGGCGGATACGGGACTTCTCGTGAGCCATGCCTTCGACGAGAACGAACTTGCGTCCGAGTCCATCCATAAGCGGCTTATGACGGGCGATCTGTCCGTCAACGAGGGGATGCTCATGGAGAACATCGTTGCGCAGACTCTCGTCGCATCCGGGCGCAAACTGTACTTCTATTCGCGTTCCGATCCATACGACAGGAAAGAGCGGATGGAGATTGATTTCCTCATTGCAAAGTCGAAGCTCGCGAGGAAGAACAATGTAGGCGCCGTTGAGGTCAAGAGCGGCAAGCGCGTGCGGCACGCCTCGCTTGAGAAGTTCCAGGCTAAGTTCTCGGATTTCCTCAGCGAACCGTTCATTTTCCATTCCGGAGACGTCAAGGTGTCAAAAGGGATCAAATGCCTTCCGCTCTACATGATCTCGTGCCTGTAAGGACAATGCTCGTTATGGTGCGGGCGGAACGCACCCTGCGGCGGCAAGTGAAAGGAGTAGATGAACCATGAAGAAACTGACAAAGGCAATTCTCGTCTTGTTCCTCGTGCTCGCGAGTGGAAAGTGCCTTGGCGACTGGACGGATGCTGGCTGGCATGTCTGGAATGGTGAACCTTACGCTGTCCAGCTGTATGTCCGCAACACGAATGGCGGATGGCGGTTCTACTATGTCGATCACGAAGTGTGGCCTTGGCGACATGGTGGGCAGATTGATTTTTCCGACGGGAAAGTTTGCGTCTTTTGCGGGGAAGAGCTGTTTCGGGTTTTAGACATAGATGAGGAGAACGGCTCAGAATCTGAGCGCTATCCAAACTACATGACTGCTGAAGAAGTGTTCAATAGCTGTAGGTATTATCGAAATAGAAAAGGATTGACGAAATGACTACGCTAATGATGTTTACTCGGGATAATGTGAATGTCAATAACTAATTGCCAATGGGGTTTAGCCGCAAAGAACGCAAAGAAAGGAAAGCGAAGATGAAGAAAATGATGCTTGCGCTCGGATATGTGGCGATGCTCGCAGCGGTGGTGAATCTGGCTGGATGCCGTCTGTATGAGTGCGATGTGGACAGCGTTGATGTCGATGACGCGCTTCTATACGAACAGGTTCCGGTACCTGACGAGGACAACGCTTTTATTCCGCTGATTGCTGCAACGAATCTGCTGCATCGCGTTGAAGACGAGTGTGCCGATGATGAGAATGAACCAATCTCGACGGAGCAAAAGGACAGACTGCTTGCCGAAAACGCGGCGTTTTTCACAGCTGTTGAGACGGCGTTACGACGACCTCGTTTTCACAGCACGGTTATGGGAACCTTGGATTTCTTAAACCTAGAACGCACCGAGATACCGCTAGACATTATGGTTGAATATTTGCACCTTCTAGGGATGCGTGTAGAACGTGCAATGGAAGCTGGCGACATTCCGATGGCACTGCGGCACATCGTGATATTGATCAGGTTTGGCAAGTTGGTGGAAGAAGATGCAGATACTTTCATCTCGCTTGCATTTGCTGTGTCCATAGTGAAGTCGGCATGTGAAAATCTGAAAGATATTGCACGAGGTCAAAACACCACGTTAGAAACGCTTGAACGCATAGCAAAGATGCTTGAAGGACTTGAGCCGTCAAATACGAGCTTGGAACGGTCTGTCAAAAACGCCTATACGTTGGCGAAAGCGATTGTCGAGTTAAGGCCCAGGCAAAATCTCCATTTCTGGCAGTTGGCTTATGCCAGATTTGCATTGCACAGGAACGAGACCATGTCGAACCTAAACGAGATCACGCGCAAAGCCTTACGGGGAGAAGTCGCTTCAGACTTCTGCAAGAAGCTAGATGTAGGAACGTTTACGCCGAATTCTATTGGGATCTTAATTTCGCATGAGCATGCGAAAAACTGCAAGGCGATAATCAGTATGACGGCTGAGCAATGTTTTAAAGTAAGGGCCGCGCAGGTTATGGTGGCAGTGCGTCGCTGGAGTCGTGCAAACGGTGGCGGTTTCCCAGACACGCTCGATGCGCTTGTGCCAAAGTTTCTGCCGTCGGTGCCGACTGACCCATTTGATTGCGGGAAGGCGTTGAATTACGATTCGGGACGTGGTATCATCTGGACCGTCGGCGCGGATGGCAATTTCAATGGTGAAAAGATTCCCGGCAAAGATTCATACGGGCGCAACAGCGGGTATGTCGTGAATATTGATGGTTCGCCTTAAGGAATGCAAAGAACGCAAAGAAAGGAAAGCGAAGATGAAGAAAATGATGATGGCGCTTTGGTTCGCGGCGATGGTAGCATCGTCTGCGGCGCTGGCGGGAACGAACAACGTCGATATCGTTTCGGCGGCGCGGAAACAGATTGGCGTGACGGTTGGATACGATCCAGCGTACAGGCGCCTCGCGTATCCGAACGGCGACGTGCCGCGGTCGAGCGGCGTTTGCACGGATGTCATCATCCGGGCGTTGCGCGATGCGCGGAAGGTTGATCTGCAGAAACTCGTCCATGAGGACATGAAGGCCAACTTCGCGAAGTACCCACAGCAGTGGGGGCTCAAGCGGACAGACCCCAACATCGACCATCGCCGCGTGCCGAACCTCCAGTGCTTCTTCAAGCGGAAGGGCTGGATCCTCAAGGCGACCAAGACGGCGTCCGACTACGAACCTGGCGATTTCGTGACCGTCATCGTCGGCGGAAGGCTTCCGCACATCATGATCGTGAGCGACAAAAAGGCGGCAGATGGAACGCCGCTCGTCATACACAACATCGGCTCGGGAACGAAAGAGGAAGACTGCCTCTTCACGTATCCTTTGACCGGGCATTATCGAATGAGGTAATTGCAAAACCTCCAAAAACATCTCACGCCAAGTTCGCAAAGTACGCGAAGTTCTGTTTCATGGATGACTTTGCGAACTTAGCGGACTTTGCGTAAAACTAAAAAGCAGGTTTTGCAACTGGCTCGAATGAAAGCCGCTGCACAAACGAAGTGAACGGACGGAAAAGTTATAGGTGTGAGAGATGGGCGTATCAAGGCTTGGATTTATCAGGGGGTTCCTAGCATCGATGGGGCTTGGTTCCATCGGTGGTGGACGCCTCACGGACGGTGCCGTATACGGCAGTTTCGTCAGTCGGAACTATCCTGATCCAGATCCGAGCTGCCCAAGGGAGAAAGGCTCGCGGTCACCGCTACGCCCCTCACCTCCGTCGGCACAAGAGGTAGGGCTATCAGTGCTACCTGCCGGTTGCAATTCTCCTAGCAAGTCAGAGCAGCGATGTGCTATAATATATGGCATGAAAAAAATGTCACTGATTACGCTGACGGCGACGTCGGCATTTGTCTGCTGCGCGTTCGCGGCGGAGATACGGAAGATTGACGGCGGCGAGTGGCAGGACCTCTCGCGCATGAGCCTCGGGCGCGAGAAGACGCGCGCGGCGTTCGCGCCGTTCGCGGACGAACGCGCCGCGCTCGAGATTCTTCCCTGGAAGACCGACAGGCAGATATGCCTAGACTCGGATGGCGCATGGAAATTCAAGTGGGCGAAGGACCCCGCATCGCGTCCCGCAGGCTTCGAGAAACCCGCTTTCGACGTCTCCGGCTGGGAGACGATCAAGGTGCCGTGCTCGTGGCAGGCATACGGCGCAAACGGCAAGGGCGGCTGGGGCACCGCGCTCTACACGAACTCTCGCTATCCGTTCAAGTGCAATCCGCCATACGTGATGGACGAGCCGCCGAGGGAGTTCACGAACTATGACGCGCGCAACCCCGTGGGATTGTACAGGCGTGACTTCGATCTGCCAGTCTCTTGGAAGGGCGACCGCGTGTTCCTCAAGTTCGACGGCGTCGATTCGTTCTACTACCTCTGGGTGAACGGGAAGTACGTGGGCTTTACCAAGGACAGCCGCTGCGCCGCCGAGTATGAAGTGACCGACTTCGTGAAGCCCGGCAAGAACACGGTAGCCCTCGAGGTGTACCGTTACTCCGACGGCTCGTATCTTGAAGACCAGGACATGTTCCGCCTCTCAGGCATCTTCCGCTCTGTGTGGCTCGTGCGGCGTCCGCAGGTTTACATCCGCGATTTCTTCGTCCGTGCGAAGCCTGCGAAGGAGGGTGTGTACGATGGCGACTGGACGATGACGGTGGAAATGGAATTGGGATGGCCGCGCTCCGATACAACTGCGGGTCAGAGTGATCGTGGCGGTGCCGTGGTCGAGGTCTCGCTCTTTGACATGAATGGGAAGCGCGTACCCATCGAGATGCAGCGCGACCAGACCTTCAAGGTCAAGTCGCCGAAGCTCTGGAGCCACGAGACGCCGAACTGTTACAAGGTTGTGCTGTCGTTGACGGCGGTCGTGGGACGACCGCCACTCGAATGTGTCTCCACCTTGTTTGGTTTCCGCGAGAGTAAGATCATCAACGGACGCTACTGCCTCAACGGCAAGAAAGTGAAGCTCTGCGGCGCCGACCGCCATGAGACCGATCCGATGTATGGACACTATTGTCCGCACGAACGTCAGGAGGAGGACGTGAAGCTCCTCAAGCGCGCGAACTGCACGCTCGTGCGCAACTCGCACTATCCGCAGGACGACTACTGGTACTATCTCTGCGACTTGAACGGCATCGGTCTCATGGACGAGGCGAACGTGGAGACGCACGGCATGGGCTACGGCAAGGGCTCCTCCAGTCACGATCCGCGCTTCACTCTCGCCACGGTGTGGCGCAACATGAACATGGTTGAGCGCAACAAGAACCATCCGTCGATTCTGTTCTGGAGCCATGGCAACGAGTCTGGTCCCGGCGAGAACTTCAAGGCGGCGGATGACGCGGTGCACGCGCGCGACTGGTCGCGTCCCACGCACTACGAGGGCGACTGGTCGGCCTCCGACATCGACTCCAACATGTATCCGAACGTCGGACACGTCCAGCGCCGCGCCGCCGACACGCATTCGAAGCGCCCGTACTTCCTCTGCGAGTACGCCCACAACATGATGAACGCCATGGGCAATCTGAAGGACTATTATGACGCGTTCGAGAGCTCCGACGTCGTCATCGGCGGCTGTATCTGGGACTGGGTCGACCAGGGCCTCTACAAGAAGAACAAGGACGGCAAGATGATCATCGCCTACGGCGGCGACTTTGGCGATGCCCCGACTGATGGTCAGTTCGTGATGAATGGCTGCATCCTCTCCGACCGCTCTCTCGAGCCCGCGTACTGGGAGATCAAGCACGTGTACCAGCCCGTAGGCGTAACGGCGAGCGCCCCCTACCAGACAGTAACAATCAAGAACAAACAGTTCTTCCGGGGACTGGATCGTTTCGATGCGAAGGAGACGGTTCTGGTGAACGGAAAGCCTGTCCATGCCAGAGTGATTGATGTTTCCGCCGTAGGTCCGCGCGGGGAGAAGACCGTGTCCATTCCCGCTGTCGCGCTTCAGGCGAACATGCCGGGCAACTCCGTTTCCCTTCGCTATGAATTTGCCATGCGGGAGCGCGAGGGGTATCTCGAGAAGGGCTACGTGGTTGCCAGCGACCAGATTGACCTGCCAAACGACAAGCGCGCCAAGAAAGTGGGATTGTGTGATCTGGTGGGGCCGTTTGTGCGTGAAGTTGACGGACGGCGTGTGCTCGAGACGCCGTCTGGCGTAACAGTCGCGTTCGACCGCGCCACGGGCGCGCTCGTCTCCTACAAGGTCAAGGGCGTGGAGCGTCTACTTGCGCCGATGATGCTCGACGCCTATCGCGCGCCGAGCTCCAACGAGGTATGGCCCGCGCAGCAGTGGAGCCAGTTTGGCTGGCGCAAGTTCGTGCAGAAGGCGATTTCCTTCGGCGCCGTGGAAAAAACGCCAGATTCGCTCGCGTTCACGGTGGAGGTGGAGTGCCGTGGCGCGGCGAAGGAATCGCTGGTCAACTACGGGCGGCCTGGCGGACACATCGAGGCGAAGGGCGCGCCATCGCATGTTTCGGCGCCGTACTTCCGCGCCGTCCTGCGCTGGCGCGTCAATGGCGACGGCAAGGTGTCGTGCCGCAGCGAGATACGTCCCGTCGGTTTCCGCCGCGAGCTGCCGCGCATCGGCTGGCGTTTCGTTCTGCCGCTCGACTTCGCGAAGGTGGAGTGGTTCGGACGCGGTCCGTTCGAGAACTACCGCGACCGCAAGAGCGGCGCGTTCAGGGGACTTTGGACGACAGACCTCACGAAGTTCGTGATGCCGTACGCGCGTCCCGAGGACGCCAACAACTTTGAGGACACCGACGCCGTTACGCTCTCCGGTGCGAAGGGCGCAATCGGCTTTGCGACGCTCGGCGCGCCGTTCACGTTCACTGCGATTCCGTATTCGCCAACGGAGATCATCGAGGCCTCGCACCCGCCGGAGCTGCCGCCGATCACCAAGGTTGAGTTCGGCATCTTCGCGGAGACGCGCGGGCTGGGCGGCGCGAGCTGCGGTCCGGGTCCGGAAAGGCGCGACATCATCGACACGTCGAAGAACTACCGCCTCGACTTCGCGATCGTGCCGTACCGTGTGACGACCGCGCTTTCGGACGTGCCGTTCACGTTCCCGCCCGCGCCCGCGAACAACGTCACGCAGTTCAAGCGCTACAAGGCGGCGGGCGCGTCGTCAGACGAGGCCAGCGAGCGTGAGGGCGCGAACAACGCGTTCGACGGCGACATCGCTACCATCTGGCACACGCAGTGGAAGAAGCGTAACCCCGGCTATCCGCACTTCGTCATCGGCGACTACGGCAAGACGCTTGAACTCAAAGGCGTGATCGCCGTTCCGCGTCAGGACATGGACCACGGACGCGTCCGCCGCTACCGCCTCGAACTGAGCGCCGACGCGAAGACCTGGCGCACGGTTGCGGAAGGTGAGCTCGCAAACACTGACGACCTCACGGAGATCAAGTTCAAGCAGAAGGAGTCCGCACGATACATCCGCTTCAACGCGCTCTCGCCGTGGAACAAGTCGCACCCGTGGGCCTCCATGGCCGAACTCCAGCCGATGGTTTCGGACAAGTAAGGAGGTATGGCAATGCGGTACTTCGCAAAACTGGCAAGCCTGGCTATCGCGTCGGTTGGGGTGGCGTATGGTGACGCGATTCCGTTCTTCGCGATCCGTCTGCGCAAGCCCCACACCGACCGAGAAGAGGTGTGGGCCGGACTGCGCGAGCAGTTCGCGAAGCACCGCGTCGGCGTCGACGAGGTGTGGTT
>JAFUDL010000256.1 GCA_017459225.1 Kiritimatiellia bacterium | reverse complement strand
GATACGCGATTGACTTCGCGTGAATTGGGTTGTGAAACGGCTTGCGGTGGACGGCGGGATTCGGTATAATATTCGCCCGATTGCGAACCTAGCCCCAGCGCCATTGCAGTTGCGCATAAGGGCGCAGGGACGCGGTCAGGAAGGCTTGATTTATGAAAAGAACGGATGTTGACAAGGTCCTCATCATAGGATCTGGCCCGATTGTGATCGGGCAGGCTTGCGAATTCGACTATTCGGGCACGCAGGCGTGCAAGGCCCTTAGGGCGTGCGGGTACAAGGTGGTGCTGGTGAACTCCAACCCGGCCACGATCATGACCGACCCGGTGATGGCCGACGCCACGTATATCGAACCGCTCAACGAGGCGCGCCTCGAGCAGATAATCGAGAAGGAGCGTCCTGACGTGATCCTGCCGAACCTCGGCGGGCAGACCGGCCTCAACCTGTCGATGGAGCTTGCGAAGAAGGGCATTCTCGACAAGTACGGCGTGAAGGTGATCGGCGTGAACCTCGACGCCATCGAGCGCGGCGAGGATCGCGAGGTGTTCAAGAAGACGATGGCGGATCTTGGCATCGAGACGCCGAAGAGCGGCATCGTGCACTCGGTAGAGGCCGCTGTCGAGCTTGTGGACAAGGAGATCGGCTATCCAGTGGTGGTTCGCCCCGCATACACGATGGGCGGCTCCGGCGGTGGCTTCTGCTACAACGTGGAGGAGCTGCGCACCATCTGCCAGCGCGGCCTCGACGCCTCGCTCACCCACCAGTGCCTCATCGAGGAGTCGATCCTCAACTGGGAGGAGCTGGAGGTCGAGGTGGTGCGCGACGCGAAGAACCAGATGATCGCGGTGTGCTTCATCGAGAACATCGACGCCGTTGGCGTGCATACGGGCGACAGCTTCTGCGCGGCGCCGTTCCTCACGATCTCCAAGGAGCTTGAGGAGCGCCTGAAGCGCGACGCGTTCCGCATCGTGGAGAAGATCGGCGTGATCGGCGGCACCAACGTGCAGTTCGCGCACGACCCGAAGACTGGGCGCGTGGTGATCATCGAGATCAATCCGCGCACGTCCCGCTCGTCCGCCCTCGCCTCCAAGGCGACAGGCTTCCCGATCGCGCTCGTCTCGGCGAAGCTCGCGGCGGGGATGACGATGGACGAGATTCCGTACTGGCGCGACGGGACGCTGGAGAAGTACACGCCTAGCGGCGACTACGTGGTGCTCAAGTTCGCGCGCTGGGCGTTCGAGAAGTTCCGCGCGGTGGAAGACCGCCTCGGCACGCAGATGAAGGCCGTGGGTGAGGTGATGTCCATCGGCAAGACCTACAAGGAGGCCCTGCAGAAGGCCATACGCGGCCTTGAGAAGGGCAGGGCGGGTCTTGGCTTCGCCAAGGACTTCCACGAGAAGACGCTAGACGAGCTTCTCAAGATGCTCGCCATCCCCAACAGCGAGCGCCACTTCCAGATGTACGAGGCGCTCAGAAAGGGCGCCACCGACGAGCAGAAATTCAACCTCACCGGCGTGAAGGCGTACTTCGTGCAGCAGATGCGCGAGCTCGTGGAGGAGGAGGAGGATATCCTCAAGTACCGCGGCACGCTGCTGCCGGACGACATGCTGGTGCAGGCGAAGAAGGACGGCTTCAGCGACAAGTATCTCTCGCAGCTTCTGCGCGTTCCCGAGAAGCAGATCCGCGAGCGCCGCGAGGCGCTCGGCTGCCTCGAGACGTGGCACGCGGTGCCCGTCTCTGGCGTCGAGAACGAGGCCTACTACTACTCGTCGTACAATGGCAAGAAGAGCGAGGTCGTCGTTTCCGACAACCCGAAGAAGATCATGATCCTCGGCGGCGGCCCCAACCGCATCGGCCAGGGCATTGAGTTCGACTACTGCTGCACGCACGCGGCTCTCGCGATGCGCGAGCAGGGATACGAGACGATCATGGTCAACTGCAACCCAGAGACCGTCTCCACCGACTACGACACTTCCGACAAGCTCTACTTCGAGCCGGTCACGCTCGAGGACGTTCTGCAGATCTACCGCGCGGAGAAGCCGCTCGGCGTGATCGTGCAGTTCGGCGGCCAGACGCCGCTCAACATCGCGCGCGGCCTCGCAGAGGCCGGGTGCAACATCCTCGGCACGAGCGTTGACTCGATCGACGCCGCGGAAGACCGCGACCTCTTCCACTCCATCATGAACCGCCTCGGCATCCCCATGCCCGAGAGCGAGATGGCAAGCGACATCGAAGGCGCCATCAAGGTGGCGAACGACCTCGGCTACCCGCTCATCATCCGCCCGAGCTTCGTCCTTGGCGGACGCGGCATGGAGGTGATCTACGACGAGATCATGCTGCGCGAGTACGTGGCGAAGGCCGTGGGCGTCACGCCCGACCGTCCGCTCTACCTCGACCGCTTCCTCTGCCACGCGCTTGAGTGCGAGGCGGATGCGCTCTCCGACGGCAAGCAGGTGTTCATTCCCGCGATCATGCAGCACGTGGAGCTCGCGGGCGTCCACTCGGGCGATTCCGCCTGCGTGCTGCCTCCCGCCTCGATCAGCGAGGAGAACAAGGCCACGATCCTCGACTACACTCGCCGCATCGCAGAGGAGCTCAAGGTGGTGGGCCTCATGAACATGCAGTTCGCGATCGAGAACGGCAAGGTGTACGTGATCGAGGCGAACCCGCTCGCGTCGCGCACGGTGCCGCTCGTCTCGAAGGTGGCCGGCACGCAGATGGCGCCGATCGCCGTGAGGCTCATGCTCGGCGAGACGGTGAAGGACCTCGGTCTCGACCGCCGCCACATCGTGCCGTACTTCGGCGTGAAGGAGGCCGTGCTGCCGTTCGAGAAGTTCCCGGAGGTTGATCCCGTCCTCGGGCCGGAAATGCGCTCCACCGGCGAGGTGCTGGGCCTTGCGGACACCTTCGGCCTCGCGTACTACAAGTCGCAGGAGGCCGCCGGCTCGCCGCTGCCCATCAAGCCCGGCAAGGTGCTCGTGTCGCTTTCCACTAAGCCCGACGACGCCGCAGTGGCGGCGAAGAACTTCACCGACCTAGGCTTCGAGATCGTCGGCACCGAGGGCACGGTCAAGTTCCTGTGGGAGAAGGGCGTGCCCGCCACGATGGTGGCGAAGATCGGCCAGGGGCGTCCCGACGTTCTCGACTTCATCAAGAATGGCGAGATATGCCTCATCCTCAACACGCCGAGCGGACGCCGCGACGCGCGTGCGGACGACAACTCCATCCGCCGCGCCGCCATCAAGTACCGCGTTCCCTACCTCACCACCGTCGCCGCCGCGCTTGCCGCCTCCGAAGGCATCAAGGCCGCGCGCGAAGGCAAGGGAGAGGTGCGTTCGCTGCAGAGTTATCACGCTTCCATCTCCAATGGCTGATGCCGCATCGTTCGGGAGGAATTGAAAACATGACGCCGCCCACGGGCAGTACGCTCAGAAACCTGGCCGTGGGCCACTTCCTCAACGAGCCGTTCGTCGAGGCGTGCACGCCGTGGGTGGCGCGAATACGCGAGGTGTTCTTCGCGTGGCCGGGTGTGCTCAGCTGCCGCCCTGCGCCGGAGTTCACCGACGAGGTCCGCGAGCGGATGTTCGCAGATCTCATGTGGTGCCGCGAAAACAGCATCCTGCTGGACACTCTCTTCAACTGCAACTGCTACGGCGACAACGCAATAAGTCCAGAGCTAGCGGATTTTGTGGAGGCGACTCTCCGCGACATGAACGGACGCGGACTCTTCCCTGACATCGTCACCACCACGTCTCCGTTCATAGCCACCGTTCTGCGCCAGCGCTTCCCGCAGGTGAAGATCAGGTGGAGTGTCAACATCCGCGTGCACGGCACTGTTGGCTTTGAATGCGTGGACGAGCTCTTCGACTCGTTTTATGCGAGCCGCGAACGCCACCGCGACATCGCCTACATGAAGGAACTTTCCGAATGGGCGCGTTCGCACGGGAAGGTGCTCGGCATGCAGGCGAACTCGGGATGCCTGCGGCAGTGTCCGTTCCAGCAGTTCCACGACAATCTGCACGGGCACAACCGCATCCGCCAGAGCGGGGTGGGCGCGAAGTTCGACTTCAGCGTCTTCAGGTGCCGCACGAACTACGCGCGCAGAAACTGGGAGGACTTCATCAGGGCCACGTGGATACGTCCCGAAGACGTGCCTGCGTTTGAGCCTTACGTGGACGTGGTGAAGCTCGCTACGCGCCGCCACAGATTCCCCGTGAAGGTGTTGAACGCGTATGCGTCGTATTCCTACGACGGGAATCTGCTCGATCTGATGGATCCGGTGCATTCCGACCTCTTCGCGCCACGCGTAATCGACAACAAGTCGTTCCCGGAGGATTTCGCCTCGACAGTGGCGGCGTGTGCGAACGCGAACGACTGCCGCCACTGCGGACGCTGCGCCGCAGTGCTTGAAAGGGTGATGAAATGAGCGAAAAGTCAGTCCCGCAGATTGTAGATCTTGCAAGCGCCTTCTACGGAAGCGCAGTGCTGTTCGCGGCGCTTGATCTGGGCGTTTTCAAGGCGATAGAGGAAGCGGGAGGTTCGAGCGAGCTCTTTCCGCTTGCCGACGAGCTGGGCGTGTCCCAGCGCGGGCTGAGGCTGCTTTTGGACGCATGCGTGGCAACGGGGATTCTCGGCAAAGAGGAAGAGGTATATTTCAACACCTCGGCCGGCAAGGCAGCCCTTGTGCCCGGTGGTCCGGCGGACCTCTCGAAGGCGATTCGCTACAACCAGGACGTGTACCCCCTTTGGGGACGCCTTGCCGAGCTTGCGAAGACCGGTGAACCCGTGGAGCCGCCGCAGGTTCACCTCGGCGACGATCCAGAGCGCACGCGCCGATTCGCCCTGTCGATGCGCGGAAGGGCGCTTGCCATTGGACGCGGCGTTGTGCCGATGCTTGATCTATCCGGCTGCACGAGGCTTCTTGACCTTGCGGGCGGCCCAGGCACCTACGCCGAGTTGATCGCGCAGGCGAATCCCGGTCTCTCCATTGTTACGGTTGACGTGCCTGCCGTCAGTGCAGTCGCGGCGGAATGCGTGGCGGCCGCAGGCCTTTCCGAACGCATTGAATGCCGTGCGGGCGACTATCACACAGACGAATACGAGAACGAGGCGTATGATGCCGTCACGATATTCGGCGCGCTGCATCAGGAATCGTCCGAGCAGATATGCGACATCCTTGCGCGCGCCAACCGCGCATTGAAGCCAGGCGGACGCATCTTCATCCTAGACATGATGACGGACCGCACTCACACCTCGCCCGCCTTCAGCGCGCTCTTTGCGGTCAATATGGCCCTCACCACGCAGAACGGCTGGGTGTTCTCCGACGAGGAACTCAAGCGCTGGCTTTGCGAAACGGGCTTCGATCCAGCCGATGCCCATCCCGTGCCTCCTCCCATGCCCCACTGGATTCTCAGCGCCGTCAAGGTTAGTTG
>JAFUDL010000021.1 GCA_017459225.1 Kiritimatiellia bacterium | reverse complement strand
TGGTGGGCGGTGGCCCTGCCGGATTCGCCGCCGCCATCGCGTCGGCTCGCGCCGGCGCGAAGACCGCGCTCGTCGAGCGCTACGGATCTCTTGGCGGGCTCTTCACCAACGGCATGGTGCTCATCATGCTCTGCACGTCGGCGCGCGAGAACGGCAAGTGGCGGCTCGTGACGCGCGGCCTCGCAGAGGAGTTCGCCGACCGCGCTGCCGCGCTCGGGCCGTATTCGTGCAGGCCGCGCCCGGCAGACATCACGACGCGCCACTGGCAGCCTACGGTGGATCCCGAGGCGGCGAAGTACCTGATGGACACGATGGTGGCCGAGGCGAAGGTGGACATGTTCTTCCACTCGTGGGGCGTCGATGTGGTGCAGGACGGAAACAAGGTGATCGGCGTCGTGTTCGAGTCCAAGCAGGGCAAGCAGGCCATCCTCGCAAAGCAGGTGGTGGACTGCACGGGCGACGCAGACGTGCTCTTTCAGGCCGGCGGCGACTATCGCCAGATCACCCACGCGATAGGCCACGTGGTGCGCCTGGGGAACATGGACCGCATAACGGCCAAGGCGCCGCCGAAGGACGCGAACGGCAAGCCCAAGCGCGGCGTGCTGGGACGCTGGCCGATGCGCTCCAACGAGTCCAACCCCAGCACCTGGTGGGGCAACTACGGAACGGGTCCGAAGGGCAACGGCCTTGACGTGCGCGACCTCACGGCGGCGGAGATAGAGTTCCGCAAGAAGTGGTGGGAGCATGTGGCCGCAATGCGCCAGGAACCGGGATGGGAGAAGGTGTTCATCGCGAACACATGCTCGCAGATAGGTCCGCGCGCCTCGCGCCTCATCGACGCCGAGCTGATTGTCGATCGCGCTCTCCTGCGCGGAAAGTTCAAGCCGGAGGACTCCGTGGGAATGTTCGGCGTGGATGGTCGCCACCCCGCGTTCCAGGTGCCGTACCGCTCGATCGTTCCGAAGGGCGTGGAGAACGTGCTGTGCGCAGGCCGCATGCTCGGTTCGCCCGACACGATCGACACCTTCCGCCTCATCTGCCCCTGTTTCGTCACCGGCCAGGCGGCAGGCGCCGCTGCCGCGCTTTCTGCCAAGAAAGGCTGCACGCCGCGCGCGCTGGACGTCACCGCTCTCCAGCGCGAGCTCGAACGCCAGAAGGCATGTCTCGCGTGAGGTGCTGCATGTGATATGCGATGCCTATGAAAATTTGGCTGTTATATCCAGTTTTGCTGGCATCATCTGGCTTGCTGATTTTCGTTGTACGATGCGTCTTGGGACTTCTGGCGAAACATCCGCCGAAGATGCGCGCGATGCGCGGCGTGCCAAGACGTCGGCTCGCCGCGTTTCTGCCGCTAGTAGTCGTGCTGACGATATTGGCTTTTAGAAAGGGGCCGCCCCTGCGTATAGACCCAGACCCACCGGGCGATCCGGAGGCCGAGTTGCGATTCACTTCAATCGCGGTCATGTCGAATTCCGTCACGCTCGAAGTCGCTTGGCCCACGAACATGTTCCCGCTCGGCACGACGCTCGACCTTTTCCACGCAAACGCATACACAGGGCGCTGGGAATGGGTTGTGGCTGCGGCCACGGCGATGTCCTCAACGAGCCACGTGTTCTTCGTCTCTCGCACCGACGCCGACACGAACGGCTTCTTCCGCGTGAGCGACCACAGCACATGCGCTCTCACGATGGCGGACGCCGACTGTGACGGCATCCCGGATGTGTACGAGCTTGCGAACGGCACGAATCCGTACGTCCCGGACTATGCAGCAGCGCCGAAGATTATGGCAGGTGTGGAGGGCGGCGTGTCAAACCTCGCCGCAGCGCTTGCAGCGAGCGTTCCCTACTCAATAATCGAGATCGCGCCGGGCGTACACGAAGGCGCAGGCTGGACGGGGCTCCATCTGCCCGCTCATCCCGTGCTCATAACGTCGCCCAACGGCGGCCGCTCCCGTACCTGCACGCTGCGCGATGCCTTCTCCGCTGCCGTTTTCTACCTTGACGCCACGCAGCGCACGGAGACGGTCGTGCAGGGGTTAAACATCGACCTCCTCGCCACCAGCAACATTCAGATGGCGTTCTGGTGCGGCGGCAACACGGCTTGGTCGGGGCTGCCTGCGGCCGGAACGTTTCGCAACATCTCAATCCGCATGCCTAATCCGGGTGTGGACTACAGTGGATGGTTCATCCGTCACTGGGAGTCGAACGAGGTGGTGATCGCCTCGTGCATCGTCAACGCGGCCGGCGCCACGCGCGTGCGCGGAATCGCCGCCGTGGACTCGCCGCCGATGAGCGTGGAGAACTGCACGTTTGTGAATTTCCCGCCAGCCGCGTCGCCGTCGCTGGGCTATGGCGTACAGTATGAGTCCACGGCGGCCAACAGCGGCGGAGCGCCGGAGCGAATACCAGTGGAGATTGTGAACTGCGTGTTCGACTCGTCCTTCACTAACGCATATGCGCTCGCGCCGCTCGAGGCGGGAGTGGACTACGAGGTGACGATGATGAACGGCATCGTGCCGTCGCCGCTTGAATACGGACCGGACGTCGCGCTTGACGTGTGCGTGACGAACGCGCTCGTTTCATGGAGCGGGCACCTCCTCGCGGGTTCGCCGGCGATAGACTTCGGCACGGACGCCCTGCGCTCGTCGTTCGACGTGGACGGGCAGTACCGCGTCGGACGCCCCGATGCCGGCGCGGACGAACGCATCGACCTCGGCGTGATCGACACTGACGGCGACGGCCTTGCCGACGCAGACGAGATAGACATCTACGGCACCGATCCGTTCAGAGCCGACTCCGACTTCGACGGCGATTCCGACGGTTTCGAGATTGCGACGGGGACAGACCCCGTGAACCCCGCCTCGTATCCCCAGATTCTCCATGTATCGGTTACGAACACGGTTTCGTCCGATATCGCCTCGTATGTTGCCTGGGGATTCTTGTCCGAGGGATGGGAGGCAAACGGGCTTGTGGAGCTTCCCTCGGGAAGCGGAACCGTCGCCTACACAAACGACGCCATGCTCGGCGTAGCCTATGTGAAGGCGTTCAGCGACATCAACGGCAACGGCGCATACGACGAAGGGGTGGACTTGATTC
>JAFUDL010000255.1 GCA_017459225.1 Kiritimatiellia bacterium | reverse complement strand
TGAGATGAACACCCAGATGACGGCGCTCGCGGAGAACGCCACAGCCGCGATGAAGCCGTACACTCCCGCGACTGCGAGCCACGGAGTGCAGTTCGCGCCGAGCGAGATCTGCCACGCCACGAGCCCGTGCATCGCCGCCATCGACGCGCAGCCGGAGATCAGCAGCGGACGCCTCCCGCACCTGTCGATGAGGAAGAACGCCAGCATCGTGAACACGAGGTTGACGATTCCAACTCCTATCGTTCCCGCCAGCGACACGAGCTTGCTCCCCTCCCCGAATATCATCCCGAAGATGCGCGGCGAATAGAAGTTCACCGCGTTGACTCCCGAGAGCTGGCTGAAGAACGCCACCACGAAGCACAGCATGATCGGTCTCATGTTGCGCCTCACGAATAGCGGCGCCGACGCCTCCACCCTCGCCTGGTGCGGACTCTCCGGCACCTTAACGAGCGCCGCGAGGTACATCACGCACGGCAGGCACTCCGCCCCCAGCATGACACGCCACACCACCTCCGGCGACATGGCGAGCCACCTCTCCACGCAGTAGTTCGAGATGTACGAGACGACGATTCCCAGCACTATGCAGAACTGGTACACGAGAACAAGCCTTCCCCTCTTCTTTGGCGGCGCTATCTCGGCTATGTACATCGGCACGGCCACCGACACGCCTCCCGTGCCGATTCCGCCGATGAACCGCATCCACGCGAGAACGTGCGGACCAAGCACCTTTCCTCCGGGCGTCACCGCGCAACCCGCAGCCGACACGAAGAACAGAATGCCCATCCACACGAGCGTGGGCTTGCGCCCCAGAATGTCGCACATCTTCCCCGCCGCGAGCGCCCCGAACACTGTGCCTATCAGCGCGCCCGCCATCACGAGCCCATGCCAGAACGGTGCGAGCGCGAACTCCTTCTGCACCGCCTGGTCGCATCCGGATATCACGCCTGCGTCGAAACCAAACAGCAGTCCTCCCAGAGAGACAGCGCAGACTATCCAGTAGAGCGAGATGTTCGTTTTCAAGATGCTCGCTTGATCGTGCATGACAATTCCTTTGAGTGTTTTCTAGGTTTCTACCGCTCAACTGAGGCAAACAGCCACAATCCTCCGCCATTATCGGAAGGTGACGTGGGCGTCTGGAGCAACGACTAAAGGCACGCACCCGCGCGCGTTAGTAAGGCCGTAGAATTCCGCGTTCGAAACGTCAAGTATCTGGTTGTTCTCGCCAATCCACAACGTGTTGTTCGCGCGCACGGAGCCGCTGATTACGGCGGTGAGCTTGCCGGAGAGCCGATTGCCGCCGCTCAGATAGATTTCGCCGTCTAGGACGAGCGGCTGGAAGTGCGCCTGGTCTGAAAGAGTGATGTAGTCGATTCCGGTGAAGTGGAGCGGACGGGCTTCGGATGGTCCGAGCCCGAACGGATTGTTCTCAAGCCGGTCTGAGCGGTCCGTCCAGGTATAGACGCCCATCCATGACGTGTCGTACTCAATGCCCCATGACGCGCTCGCCAATGCAAGCACAGTCATCGCAATTGCAGTCTTTTTCATCCGAATTTTCCTTTCATGTTCCTCACCATAAACGCCATGTTTGTCATTATACCACATCTTGATTACGGAACGCAAGCGTGCGAAAAACGCCTAGCGCGGTGGGGGACGAACGCGGCGGGTGGGCTCGGCGATTGACGGGTCCTCCGGCCAGTAGTGCTTTGGATACCGCCCCCGCATGTCCTTGCGCACTAGCGCGTAGCTCGTCTTCCAGAAGCCCTCGAGGTCCTTCGTCACCTGCACAGGACGCTGCGCCGGGGAAAGTAGCCGCATCACGATCGGCACTCTCCCTCCCGCCACCTTCGGCGTGGAGAGAAGCCCAAAGCACTCCTGCAGGCGCACCGCCACGAACGGCTCGTCCTCCTCGTAGTGGATCGTCATCATCGATCCGCTCGGCACCTGCATCTTCACTGGCGCTAGCCTGTCGAGCGCGCGCCTGTCGAGCCCCGCCTCCGCGAGCGCACAGTCAAACACTGCCGCAAGGTCGAGCTTCGCAAGATGCGTCCAGCGGCTCATGCCGAGCGTGAACCCCGCAAACCAAGCCTCAAGATGAGCCTCAAGCGCCGCGTCGGAGACGTCAGGCCACGCTTCATCCTCGAGGACGCGGTGCAGAAAGCATATCCGCGCCTGGAGCTGGCGCAGGCCGGGCGTCCAGCACGGCAGGTTCGCCACGCCCTTCTGGCGCATGCCGGCAAAGAGTGCGGCCTGCACGTCCTCCTCGCGCGGGTTCGACTGTCCGCCCTCCTCGATTACCATCTTACCGAGCCTCGTCTGGCGGACAGCCTTCACCGCCTCGGCGCGCCTATCCCATTCTGTTGTGGTGCCCTCGGTGATCTCATCGGCGAACATGCTCTCGATGTCTTCGAGGCCGATGTACGCGGCAAGATGCACCTTGGCGTCGCCGCCGCGGTCGTCCAGCTCGCACAAGACGAGGAACGGCGATGAGGAAAGCACCTCGGCGCGGTCCATGAACGCGCCGCGTCCGCTCGTCATCTGGAAAGTGCCGTTGCCGCGGTTGCGGGCGATGCGGTCGGGGAAAGCGTACGCAAGCACTGCGGGATCGGGCGGATCGTCGCCGCGCCGCCATCCCCAGCGCCGTGCGAGTTCGAGCATTCTCGGTGTGGGATGTATCCGCGAGATGTCCGTCTCTCGCGAACGCGAGCCCTCTTCGAGAATGGCGGCCCAGTAGGCGGAGCGGCGGTCGTGCAGCATCATGTTCGCGAGGCGGGGATGGGCGGCGAGACGGGCCATCGACCGGCCGCGTTCGGTGATGCGCCCTTCGCCGTCGAGCGCGCCGAGAGAGCGGAGCAGTGACTTCGCGTTCTCCCACGATGACCACGGCGGCGGCGTGAGCCAGGGGAGACCGTCGAGCGCCGTTGTGCCCCATGTGGCGGCGGTAAGCACGACGGGGGCGAGATCGGCGTCCATGATCTCGGGCTGCATGGAGTTCTGAAGCTGGCGGTCCTGCGCTTCGGTCCAGAGCCGCAGGCACACGCCCGGCGCAACGCGTCCGGCGCGTCCGCGCCGCTGGTCGGCCCTGTCGCGCGTGAGGCGCAGCGTCTCGAGACGGCTCATGCCAGAGCTTGGCGAGAACCTGCTAACGCGCATCAGGCCGGAGTCTATCACCGTCGTCACGCCGTCGATCGTGAGAGAGGTCTCGGCGATTGACGTGGCGAGAATCACGCGGCGTGCCCCGCCGTCGCCTGGCGTTCGGCGCGCCACCGCGCGGTCCTGCTCCTCCTTCGG
>JAFUDL010000254.1 GCA_017459225.1 Kiritimatiellia bacterium | reverse complement strand
TCGGCGTTGTGCCGCTCGACGCCGAGGGACGCCTTCTGCGCGCGCGCGTGCCCATCTGGAGCGACTCGCGCGCAGGCGCCGAGGCGGAGGCGTTCTTCGCCGCGCTCGGCGAGAGCGCCGACGCGTGGTACGAGCGCACTGGCTGCGGCTTCCCGCCCGGGCTCTACTCCGCATTCAAGCTGATGTGGTTCCGTGCGCACGAGCCGGAGTGGTTCGAGCGCGCCGCCACGATACTCGGCACGAAGGACTACATAAACTTCCGCCTCACTGGCGTTCGCGCCACCGATAACTCCTACGCGAGCGGCTCGGGCGTCTATGACCTGCGCGCGCGCCGCTACGCGCCAGACCTCATCGCCGCCACGGGACTGACGACGGATATTTTCCCCGAGATCGTTCCCTCCACGCGCGTTCTCGGCACGCTCACCGCCGCCGCTGCCGCGGAGCTCGGCCTGCCGCAGACGGTGCAGGTGGTCGCAGGCGGAGTGGACAACAGCTGCATGGCGCTCGGTGCTGGCGCATACAAGGAAGGGCGCGCGTACAACTCGCTAGGCTCGTCGAGCTGGATCGCGATATCGAGCGCCGAACCCGTCATCGATGCGCGCACGAAGCCGTACGTCTTCGACCACGTTGTGCCAGGCCAGTACGCGAGCGCGCTCGCCATCTTCTCGGCCGGCACAAGCCACACTTGGCTGCGCGACATCCTGTTCCCGGGCGCAGAGAATCCATACGCAGAGATGGACCGCCTTGCGGAGGCGAGCGGAATCGGCGCGCATGGGCTCTTCTTCAACCCGACGCTCGCCGGCGGCAGCTCGCTCGACGTGACGCCTGCCATGCGCGGCGCGTTCGCCAACCTGGACCTGCGCCACACGCGCGCCGACATGGTGCGCGCTGTGATGGAAGGCGTGGCGTTCGGCCTCAGGCAGGCTCTTGAGGAGCTGCGACGCCTGGTGCCCGTCGCAGAGCCGCTAGTTCTCGTTGGCGGCGGCGCGAAGGCGCCGCTCTGGCGGCAGATATATGCCGACGTGTATGGACTCAAGGTGGCGCGCGCGGCGATCGGCCAGCAGGCGGCCGCTCTAGGCGCGGCGGTTGTAGCTGGCGTTGGGTGCGGACTATGGAAGGATTTCGACGTTGTGGACGCCTTTGCCGGCTCGTGCGACGGGTATGAGCCAGATCCGGCCGCGCGTGTGGAGTACGACGTCCTCTTCAAACGCTACACCTCCCTGACGCGTGCGCTGGGCGAATGGGCGCGCGGCGAATGAGGATGTGCTTTTACACTTTCACTTTGCCGCAGATTATGGTATAATGTCCGCGTTTTTTTCGGAGGAGCACTCTCGTATATGGCTACGATAGACATGCTTTGCGCGATATCGCCGCTAGACGGGCGCTACGGGTCCAAAACAGAGGACCTTCGTGGCGTCTTCTCCGAGTTTGGTCTCGTGAAGCGGCGCGTGATGGTAGAATGCGCGTGGCTTGAGGCGCTCTGTGCAAATCCAGAGATATCCGAGTGTGCGGCTCTTTCCGAGGAGGAGAAAGCCTTTCTGCGCAAGTTGGGCGATGGATTCTCGGTTGAGGACGCGCAGCGCGTGAAGGACATCGAGAAGACCACGAACCACGACGTCAAGGCCGTTGAGTACTTCATCAAGGAGAAGATCAAGGGCACTTCGCTCGAGAGCCGCGGCGAGTTCGTGCATTTCGCATGCACGAGCGAGGACATCAACAACATGAGCCATGCGCTTATGCTGCGCGACGGATTGAAGGTGTTGCGCGCCGCGCAGGACGAGGTGACGGCGAAGGTGGCTGAGATGGCGCATGCCTTCGCCGCAGTGCCGATGCTCGCCCACACGCATGGCCAGCCCGCATCTCCTACGACGATCGGCAAGGAGCTCGCGGTGGTGGCCGCTCGTCTGAGGCGCCAGCAGGAAGAGATAGACCGCATCGTGCTGTCCGCGAAGATGAACGGCGCAGTCGGCAACTTCAACGCGCATCTCGCGGCCTATCCCAATGTCGACTGGGAGTCGCTTGCCCGCGGCGTGATCGAAGGCTTTGGCCTCAGGCAGAACAGGCTTACGATCCAGATCGAGCCTCACGATGGCATGGCCGAGCTTTTCGACGCGATGCAGCGCTGGAACACGATTCTGCTCGACTTCGACCGCGACGTGTGGACGTACGTCTCGATGGGATACTTCAAGCAGAAGACGGTGAAGGGCGAGATTGGCTCCTCGACGATGCCGCACAAGGTCAATCCCATCGACTTCGAGAACTCCGAGGGCAATCTGGGGCTTGCGAACGCGGTGTTCGCGTTTCTTGCGCGCAAGCTGCCCGTCTCGCGCATGCAGCGCGACCTCACGGATTCCACGGTGCTGCGCAACATGGGCGTCGCGTTCGGGTATGCGCTTGTGGCGGTGAAGTCCACGCTGAAGGGCCTTGGCAAGCTTGAACTTAACGAGGCGCGCCTTGCGGAGGACCTTGACCGCAACTGGGAGGTGCTTGCCGAGCCGATTCAGACCGTGATGCGGAAGGTCGGGATGGCAAATCCCTACGAGAGGCTTAAGGAGCTTACGCGCGGCCGCCGGGTGACGGCCGAGATCATGAAGGAGTTCGTGGAGGGGCTAGAGCTGCCTCCCGCCGACAAGGCGCGGCTCCTTGAAATGACGCCTGCGACTTACGTGGGCATGGCGGAACAACTCGCCATGCTCGTTTAAGAAAAAACAAGGAAGGACACAAACAATGAAGTTCATGATGATTGCGGCCGCCGCCCTTTGCGTGGCTTTCGCGGGCTGCACCAAGGAAGAGACCCCGGCGCCCAAGGCTCCTGAGGCCAAGCCCGCCGCTGAGCAGGTCAAGAAGGCTGCCGACACGGCTGCCAAGGCTGCAACCGACGCCGCCAAGGCTGCAACCGACGCCGCCAAGGCTGCTACCGACGCCGCCAAGAAGGCTGCTCCTGAGGCGCCCAAGGCCAAGTAATTACCCGCTGCAACAGCAGCTATCCAGCGGACGCGTCCCAGCCGGGACGCGCCCGATTTTTTCGCGCTGTCGCCACGTAGCGGCTGGATGTTTGTGCTTTCCAGCGGAGTGCGGTTGTGCTATAATTTGCGTATGAACTGAGGCGAACGCCGGCGCGCGTTTCACACGAAAGGACACATGCGATGACATTCTTGACCAGCCTTTTGGCCGCTGCGGCCATCACCGTCAACGTCGAGCCGAATGCGAAGGGGCACGATGTCCCAGACTCGCTCTGGGGGATATTCTTCGAGGACATCAACTGGGCGGCCGACGGAGGGCTGAATCCCGAGCTTCTGGCGAACGCGGGCTTCGACTGGGGCCAGGCCGACCACCAGCTCTGGAATGTGAAGGAAGACGGCTGGACGGCCGACTACCGCGACGGCGGCATGGCCCGCCTGTCGTTCCAGATGGGCGCGCCAGTGCACCCGAACACGGCCAGGCATCTGCGCATCGAGAGCTTCGGCAAGGGGCTTGCTGGCGTGCGGAACACCGGGCTTGACGGCTTCAGGCTCAGGAAGGGCGAGCCCTACCGCCTCGTCTTCGACTGGCGCGAAGTTGCGATGAAGGGCGTCGACTACGAACTCGGAGCGTGGACGCGCGTGACGCGTGATTTCGTCTATGACTTCGACGTGAAGGACATCGTCTCGACGCCGGCGTTCCGCGTTGAGGTGGCAGGCGGGCATCTTTCTATTCTCGTTTCCGGCCGGCGTGCGGTGGAATTCGACAACGTGTCGCTCCAGCCTACGGGTCCGAACCTAGTGCGCGCTGGGCTGCGCAAGGACCTCGTGGACAGGCTGGCAGCGCTTCGCCCGGCGTTCATGCGCTTCCCCGGCGGGTGCATCGTCGAGGAGGGCGACTTCCAGCACTGGTACGACTGGCGGCGCACGGTGGGCCCGAAGGAGCGGCGCACCTGCATCTGGAACCGCTGGGGAAGCGGCGCGGCGCCATACTGGGAGACCTTCGGCGTAGGCTACTACGAATACTTCCGCCTATGCGAGGAGATCGGCGCTGAGCCACTGCCGATCTGCCTAGCCGGCCTCACCTGCCAGTTCCAGAAGCCGGTGCAGTTCGCGGCCGTCGAGGACATGGACTACTTCGCGCAGGTGATGCTCGACCTGGTGGAGTTCGCCAACGGCGACGTCACGACCACCTGGGGCAAGGTGCGCGCCGACATGGGCCATCCCAAGCCGTTCAACCTCAAGATGATGGGCATCGGCAACGAGAACTGGGGGCCGGAGTTCTGGGAGCGCGTGGAGCCGATCTGCAGGATCGTGCGCGCCAGGCATCCCGAGATAAAGATCATCGGCAGCGTTGGCGCGGCCCCCGCCGGCGAGACGTTCAAGTACGGATGGTCGCGCGCAACGAAGGAGCTCAACGACCTTATGGACGAGCACTACTACCAGTCGCCTGAATGGTTCCTCTCCGGCGCGACGCGCTACGACTCGTACGACCGCGTGACGAAGCCGCTCGTCTATGCGGGCGAATACGCCTGCCACCACCGCGTTGGCAGAGACAAGCCCAACACGTTATGGAGCGCGCTCTGCGAGTCGGCGATGATGACAGGCTTCGAGCGCAATTCGGACGTCGTGCGCATGGCGAGCTATGCGCCGCTCTTCGCGCGCGAAGGCCACGCGCAGTGGACGCCGAATCTCATCTGGTTCGACGGCGAAAAGAGCTACGGCACGCCCAACTACTACGTGCAGCAGCTCTTTTCGTGCAACCGCCCAACGCGGCATCTTCCTTCGCGCGTGGAAGGGCCGGAGAAGCCGGGCGACTTCTTCGCCGTCGTCGGCTTCGACGCGCCGCGCGGCGAATACATCGTGAAGTGCGTGAACGTCGCCGAGGCGCCGCGCGCCTGTGCGGTCGACTTCGGCTCGCCGCTTGCCGCAGGCACGGCGAAGGTGCTAACGCTCGCGGGCGACAAGCTCGCCGTCAACGACCTCTCTTCCCCCGAGCGGTGCGCGCCGAGGGAGACGACGCTCGCATTCCAGGCCGGCAATGGGCTTTCGTTCGAGCTGCCGCCGCTCTCGCTCACGGTCCTGCGCGTGCCAGCCGGCCGCTAGTGCGCTCTGCGGAAAGATGATGCAGCCAAAAACGGTGCAGAGATTCGCCATGAAGCGGATGAAGTCATTGTTCGCCGTCGCCGTGACGCTTGCGGTTGCGCAGGGCCTTGCCGCGGAAAAACCTTCCGCAGAGGCCGCGAAGCCGCTGCGCGTGGGCGTGTTCGTGGATGCTGGCGCGCGGGAATCCGTGTTCGCGTTCTCCCAGCTGGCGGCGCTTTCGCCCGACTGCACGGCTTTGTATCTGGACGGCGCGGCCGTTCGAGCGGGCGCTCTTTCGGGTGTGGACGTGCTCCTCATGTCCGGCGGCTCAAGCGTGGACATCTCCGCCTCGCTAGGCGAGGCAGGCCGCGCAGCCCTTGAGCGCTACATCCGAGAGGGCGGCGCATATCTTGGTTCTTGCGACGGCGCTCTTCTGATGATGGAGGCGGAAAAGCACAAGGGCCTCGGCATAGTTCCGTTCCGCCGCGTGGAGGCTTCTCCGCGCGGCGGCGCGACGATGCGCACCGTCTGGGCGAAATGCGCGAAGGAAATGGCCGGTATAACGCCCGGCTATCACACCACCACCTACCACTGCGGACCTGTGATGGCGCCGTGCGAAGGACATTCCCGCCTAGGAGACTTCACGGTGATGGCGCGCTTCGGCGGCAACGTGCTCACCACCAAGATCGATCCGGACTGTCCGTCGATGGGCGGATACGCCTCCTGCGTGGCCGGCACATACGGGCGGGGACGCGTGTGGGTGTTCTCTGACCATCCAGAGGCGAACCCGAACAAAATGCATCTCGTCGTAGGAGGCATCCAGTATCTCACGGGACGCGAGATCGCCTTCAAGCGGCGTGCCAGGCGTCCAGGACAGCTTTCCGTTGGATGGTACGCCCCTGCGTCCCCAGGTGTGGAGGGCGCGGCTTTCGCAATGGAGCTTCTGAAAGACGATGCGCTGGACGTGCAGAAGACCGACGAGGTCTCGCCGTTCGCCATGGACGCCGTGGTGGTGTGCGATTCGCCCGACGCGGCTCGGCTCAAGAACCTCGCAAGGCCCGAAAGCCTGCGCGAAGCCGAGCGCTATCTCGCGGCGGGCGGACATGTGGTGGCATGGGGACGCGGAGCGGACGCACTGTCGTCTCTTGGCGCGAAGGCAGGATTCCACCATGTGGAAGGCCCTGCAGCCGCGCACGATGTGCTGCGTGCGCTTCACGCGCTTCCGCTTCCGCAGCCGTCCGCTCCCGCCGCCGCGCTCCCGCGCCGGCCAGGCGCCGTGCGCACCGGCTTTCTGCTCGGAAACGGATCCAACGGCGCGTGCCTCTTCCGGCTGCTGCGCATGGTTGCAGAGTCTCCCGACTACGACGTGAAGTTCCTGCTCGGCAGCGACGTGGCCGCAGGCGCGCTGAAGGATGCTGATCTGCTGATCGTTCCTGGAGGGTGGTCGCAGGACCAGTTCAAGGAGCTGGGCGCGGCCGGGCGCACGAACCTCGTATCCTGGATCCGGGGCGGCGGCGCTTACTACGGCACATGCGCGGGCGCATACCTGGTGGGACAGTCGAAGGGGAAGATCGAATACATGGGCGTCATTCCATACCGCCCGCAGACGTGTCCCTACCGCGGCAACACCACCGACATGCGCTGCGCCTTCACCGCGCGCGGGCAGGAGCTTCTCGGCCTTGGCGAGAAGACGTTCTCCACGCTCTACTGGGGAGGCCCCGTGATGGAGCCTGTGCCAGAGACGGCACTGCCGGATTCCGATCTGCAGACGCTCGCCATGTACAACTGCCAGAATGTGTACTCGTTCTCCACGAACACCTTGCCCGCGATGGCCGGGCGCGCGGCGGCGATAGGCGGCCGTCTTGGGAAGGGCCGCCTCGTTGCCATGGCGCCGCACCCTGAATACCAGCCGCGTTCGCGTTTCGTCGTTCGCGCGGCTATGCGGTATCTCACAGGGAAGGAGATCGCCGCGAAACCGTTCACGCATTCGCGCGGCAACCTTGCAGTGGGATTCTGGTGCGGCAGCTTCGCGAGGCGCGAGACGGGCGATCTCGCGGTGGCGCTCATGGGAATGCCCCACGTCAACTTGAAGGATGTTTCTGCATCCGCGATGTACGATGGCGTGCTGGACCATCTTGACATCGTGGTGCTGCCGTCTCCCGGCAAGTCCTCGTGCGCGGCCCTCGCGCCGTTCGCTTCGCGCGGCGTAATGGTCTATGCCTGCGCGCGCACAAAGGCGGCGCGTGCCGCGCTGCGCATGCTGCCCGCCGAAAAAGTGAAGGTGTTTGCCGACGAGAAGGCGCTAGCCGCCGCGATCGGCAACATTCCACGCGTCTGCGCCCACTAACCACATAACTACGGACCACGAGCCACGAATCACGAACAACGAACCACGAAATGGGTCGTGATTCCAATGGGGTCTGTCCCCAGAAGAATTCAGATTGCCCTGAGGGCGTGTGGTTTGATATACTTGTGGCATGAAGAAAAAGATGCTTTGTGTTGTGGCGCTTGCCGCTGTGGCGAGCATGGGCGCATGGGAGATGAATCCGCTTGCGTGGACGCATGACGAATCTTCGTGCACGCTGAATGCGCTTGGACTTTCGTCTTTCGCCGTGGACGATTCTCCGTGTGCCGCCAATGTGCGCGTGGAGGCGCTGGTGCGTCCGGAAGGAGCGTCCACGAACGGCTGGGCCACTCTCGGCCTCGCCGTCTTCGACGACTCGCGCAATTTCTGGCATGTGGCGCTTGTGCGCTCGCCGCCAGAGGACGGAGAGAGGCACTCCTTCGAGCTGTGCGAGATGCGCAATGGCGTCTGGCTCTCGCAGAACCTAGACAAGCTCCGCTGTCTGCATCGAACGCAGAAGGGCGAATGGAGATACGGCGAGACGTATCGCATCGCGCTCAAGATGGATGCCGCGGCGGGCGAGGTGGCAGGCGAGGTGAAGAACGCCGCCGGAGAGGTGATGTTCTCGTGCGCCTACGCGATCCCCAAAGCCGAGGACGACGGTTCGCGCCGCGCCGTGGCGTGCGGAAGGGCGGCGTTCCACACAACCGGCGCTTTCAAGGGCGCGTTCATTCGACCCGTTGTGGAAAGTTCTTCGCCGATTGTGCGTCCCGCCGAATTTCCCGCCTACGCGAGCGACAGCTTCATGCCGGGTGTGAAAGATGTGGCCAGCGGATTCTTCCGCGTTGTCGAGAAGGATGGACGCTGGCGCGTGATCGATCCGCTTGGACGCGGCATGGTGCTGCTCGGTGTCGACCATGTGACCTACCATGGCCACCATAGCCAGCGCACTGGACGCAGCATCCATCTCGAGGTGAACAAGCGGAAGTTTCCGAACAAGGCGGACTGGGAGGAGGACACACTTGCCCGCCTGAAGAAATGGGGCTTCAACTTGCTCGGGGCGGGATGCGATCCTGCGCTCAAGCACAGGGGGCTTGTGCATACCGTGTTCCTCTCGATCGGCGACGGGCTGTGCTGGAATCCGGAGCGTCCCGATCTCTACATCTGTCCCAACGAGCATCGTCCGTGCTCCGCCTTCCCCAACGTGTTCCATCCGCAGTTCGCGGCGTGGGCCGACTGGAAGGCGCGCGAGCTGTGCGCGCCGAACCGCGACGACCCGTGGCTCTTCGGATATTTCATCGACAACGAGCTAGCATGGTGGGGCCGCGGAGCTTCTGCGACGGGACTCTTCAACGCGGTGTCGAAGCTTCCTGAAGACCACAGCGCGAAGATTGCCCAGAAGAAGTTCCTCGCGGAGCGAGGCGTAGCGGGCGCCCCGTCCGACAGCGACAAGCTGGCGTTCCTGAAGCTCGCCGCCGACATCTACTTCCGCGTCTCGAGTGAAGCCATCCGCCGCCACGACCCGAATCACATCGTGATGGGCGCTCGCTTCGCCGGAATATGGGGCGCGCATCCCGTGGTGTGGGAGACGGCGGGAAAGTACTGCGACCTCGTCACGTTCAACGTCTATCCCTGGGCGGACCTCGACAGAAACGCAGTGTTCATGGACCGCTCGTCGAAGTTCGAGCGCGCTGCGGACGTGTTCAAGCGCCAGTACGGATACTTGAAGAAGCCGATGCTCGTCACGGAGTGGAGCTTCCCCGCGCTTGATTCTGGGCTTCCCTGCACAGGCGGCGCAGGACAGCGCTTCCGCACGCAGCGCGAGCGCACGCAGGCCACCGAGCTCTTCGCGCGCACGATGCTTTCGCTGCCGTTCCTAGTGGGCTACGACTACTTCATGTGGGTAGACGAGCCTGCGGCGGGAATCAGCGACGCGTTTCCCGAAGATTCAAACTACGGACTCATCAACGAGCAGGGCGACGCGTATCCAGAGATCACGGCGATGTTCGAACGCCTGCACAGAGAGGTTGCAGAGCGTGGCAGCGTGCAGATGCCGCAGGAGCGCGCCGCGCCTGCGGAGCGCGGCATGACAGCTGCGGAGCTGCTCATGCGCCATCCGCTTTTCGACGGCAGCGAGATGGCGCGTGCGGAATTTTCGCGCAACGGCGAAGAATATGCATTTGAAAACAAGGTGGGACTTCGCCTTCGCGGCAGAATCGGAGGCAGGCAGATATTTGATGCGGTGGAGCTGAACGGTCGTGCGCTCGGCAGCTTCAACGGCATGGTATGCGAGAACGTGGACGGCGGGCGCAGATGGCACGACGCAACGCGCGTGGTCGATGCCCAAATGCGCAACGAAATTCTGTTCGTGACCTCGGAGGGCGCGAGCGCGAACGGAGGCAGGTTCTCGCTCACGTGCGCGATACGAGGGTACGGCGACAAGCCGTGGTTCCTCTGCGAACTCGTGGAGGCGAAGAACATGGGCGAAAAACCGATCGACGTGAGAACGTTCTACTTCAGGGAATATGCGCCGTACTTTGCGGACAAGCTGAAGATGAAAGTGAAGCAGGTTCCGAATCTCTGGAAGGCGCCGCGATGCGACGCGTGGTTCCGGCAGAGCGATGGAGCATATTACGGCGGAATCACGTTCGCGCCAACTTGCACGCTTTTCTCGTATCACATTATGGACGGCGGGCGCAGCCAGCATCCAGATGCGGAATTCGCGCCTGAGCAGAATCTGGTGCTTCAGCCTGGTGGAACATATCGTCCATCGAAGGGAAGCATGTGGATGCTTGCGATTTGCGGACTAGACGGCGTAGAGGGTTGGCGCCGAAATACGAACAACTTGAGCAAATAAT
>JAFUDL010000253.1 GCA_017459225.1 Kiritimatiellia bacterium | reverse complement strand
CGCTGTCGAAGGCGTTTGTGAAGAGCGAGATGTCGAGCGTCGTCTGTTCATATCCGCTCGCGCCCAGCTGCACCGTGGGATGGTCGGGGGACCCGTCGGCAAAGTTGATGTTAGGCGCGTAGGTATCGCGCACCACGAAGAGCGGAAGTGAGTCGTTATACCACGGATTGCTGAACTTGCCGTCCTCCGCGAAGATGAGCGACTTCACGGGCGAGAGCGCGTTGTTGTGCTGCTGCAGAACGCCATGCACCACGAGTTCGCATTCGCCCGCAGCCGGCGTGGTGTCGTAGTACTCTACGGTCGCGTCGTTCGCGATGACGATTCTGCCCGGCCCGGAATACGACAAGTTGCCGGCGTATAACACGGTGCCCGCGAATGTGACCGTGCGGCCGTTCATCGTCATCGTCTGCGCGCCGTAGTTGTAGAACTGCATTCCCCAGCTCTGCGAGCCGCCGATCGTGGCGTCGCCCGCGAGTTTTACGGCGCGCAGATAGCCGTACGACGTGGAGTGGGTCCACGGGCTGGACACATTCGTGTCGTTGACGATCGCGCCGCGTCCGTCGGGGCCTGCGCCCGCGATTTCGTAGTTGTAGTCCCAGTATCCCTTGCCGCCGATGAGCAGCTGGCCGCCGTCCTCGACGATGATGTTCGCGTACTGCGCGCCGCATGTCGCGCTGCCCGCGGTCTTGTCAACAATGCCCTCTTTCACGACAAGCGACGTCGCGAACCTCGCGCCGAAACTGGTGTGTCCCGTCTTCGACATGACGAGCTTGCCCTTGCCGATCTTGTGGACGTTCATCATCACAGAGCCGGAGAACGTAATCCCCGTGTTCGTGACCGTCTCGCCTTCCGGCACATCGACCTCTAGTATGCCCGCACCCGCCGAAGTTTTGTTCAACGTCGTGTTCACGAGAGATATGTTGTCGAAGTTCACTGCATGGTTGGAGTACACATTAGGACATCCGATTCTTATCGTATGCGACCCAGCTGCGAGAGTAAACGTCTTGGAATACGACTTGCTTGACGTACCACCAGTTCGCGTATTTCCCGTCAATGCAGCCCCATCCAAGTTGACATAGTAATAAGAATTTACATAGCTGCCGCCGTCATCCGATGCAGCGAAGTTGAACGACAACTTATATGTGGCGGGCTGGTTTATCACAACAACCTGCTGAACATAAGCGTTACACGCTGTTCGACACCATGTCGAGCCATTCTTGACATCAGCGCCGTAGCCGTTGTGGTTCTTGAAAACGCCCACCGTGCCGCTCGACGTCCAGCCGCTCGGCGTCATCGCCTTGTATTCTCCCCCGTTGATGATGTCCTGTTCGAAGCCGGGGTTGGTTAGGAGGTTGCCTGCGGTGCTGCCGATGTTGGCGTTGCCGGTAAGGCCGGCGACGGTCAGCTTGAACCCTGCAAGGTCAAGTGAACCTGTGAACTTGGGGTCGGAGCCGAGCCCGCGCCAGTCGCAGTTCGCCGTGAGAGTCGCGTTGTTCTCGAACATTACGCGTTCGAAGTTGATTGTGTCGTTGGTCGTGATCTGCACGGCGAAGTTCCCTGAGAAGACGATCGGCGTATCCGCGGTCGGGAGCGCGCCCGCCACCGTCTCGCCCTCGTCGTCCGTCACGGTCCAGTTCGCGGGGTTCGAGACCGCGCCGTCGCCGCCCGCGTTCGTCCAGTGCGCCTTCGCGCACGGCACACCAATAAACGTGCCGCTGCCGGCGTTTGTCTTGAATACGTCGCGCACCGTGTCGTACACGCCGAGGGCGCCATCGGAGACGCGCTTTGCCGGAACAAGGTTGACGGCGGGCGTTCCGTCCGACTTGGTGATGGCGAGCGAATAGAATTTGTAGAGGCCGTAGTTGCCGGGGCTGGTCGAGCCTTTCATCTGCGAAGCCAGCACGGAGAGCGTCCCGCCGACCGTGAAGGACGCGGGCTCGTATGTAAGCACCGTGTTGTTGGTCGTGCCGTTCGCCGTGTCGTAGGTTATCGTCACGTCGCCGGTCGTGCCGTCGGCCTTCACCTTGTAGCGTGTGCCGGTGGCTGCCGTGAATGTACCAAGGGGGATGGTAGTCTGCTTCGTGTTGTAGTCGAAGCGAAGCCCGCCCGTGAGCCAGAAAAAAGTGAACGTCGCTTTGGCGCCGTCCGTGCGCGCGCACCAAAACGCCTGGTTCTGCCCCACGCCCGTGAACTCCACCTCCTCTTCGATGGTGTCGTTGCTTGCAGGCGTATAGCCGGTGTTGATCCACTGGGTGCCGGTCCCCTGGATGTATTCGAGCCGGGTGTATTCAGCCGGCAGAGCCGCCGCGCGCGTACAAAGAGTGAAAGCCGCGCATGCACCCAATGCGAGGACGGCTCCAGAGAAGGTCGATCTGAATCTCATTTTGCGCTCCTTTTCTAAACTCTAGCCGTCCGACTGGAACGACGTAGAGTCTATATTGCATAAAGTTTCTAAAGATTTTAGCAAACCTCGTTTCGCCAGTCAAGACAACATTGTGACATTTGAAGAGTGCAACGAGCGTTTGACTGGCTAATATTTTAGAAAGGAGATTGATCCAGATCCTGATCCAGAGAGAGAAAAGGCGTCAGATGAGATTAAGCTTCTTCACGTATGGCAGCAGCACATGCATCACCACCTGGGCGTTCATGCGGTGCCCGCCCTCAAACACCTGTGACATTCCGGGGTAGTGCTGTTCGAACATCTGGCGCCACTCGGGGCCCATGTCGTCCTCGTTGCCGAAAAGACCGTGGCAGAGAGCGCGGTCATCGTCGGCGATGCCGTCGAACTGGTGCGCCTCCATATCCTTGAAATGGGCTAT
>JAFUDL010000252.1 GCA_017459225.1 Kiritimatiellia bacterium | reverse complement strand
CGTGGCTCGTGGCTCGTGGCTCGTTAGCTAAAGATACGACTGCAGTAACCCAAAAACTATTCACTGTTCACTATTACCTATTTCACTACCCCAAGTGGGGACTGTCCCCACATGCCGACTTTTGCTCACATCTGGGGCGTATACGCTCGTCAGTCCATCTGCAGACCGATGTC
Source organism: Kiritimatiellia bacterium (assembly GCA_017459225.1). Lineage (GTDB taxonomy): Bacteria > Verrucomicrobiota > Kiritimatiellia > RFP12 > UBA1067 > RUG572. The sequence goes on along the minus strand of JAFUDL010000252.1, from coordinate 8,484 downwards.
CGGCACTTGTTCCTGCAAGGCCTTGTAGCGCGCCTCGAATTCCGCCTTGCGCCTGCCGACAAACTTTTGAAGTTCGCGTTCGACGATTTGGGCACGGATCCTGAACCTCCGTGGGAAGTCGGTGTGGTCGGACAGGCTGTCGAGCTGTGTTTCAAGGATAGTCTCTTTGTCCTGTTCAGGCACTTCGGGCGAATTGAAGATGGAAAAGCAGAACTCGTCGAAACGGCCCTGTTCGCGGGATCGTCGCGGCGGAGGGGCGTTCTGCGTGATGTAGAGCAGGTAGAGGCGTCGGGTGCGGAACGCGAGGCTGGCGGCACCGGGATGATTGGCGAAACGTGCATAGAGCCTTTCCGTCCGTTCAAGGACGTAGGCGGCATCGTCATCATCAATGGGGGCGTTTTCATGGAGCTTCCGCTGAAGTCGCTGACAGATAGATTGGACATGAAGGATCGCGAAATAGGCACGATAAGGTTCCTGCTCTGCGAGCGTGGCGAGAAGATCGACGGGATCTGCAGGGACGCCGGGAAACGTCTCAGACTGAGCGTAGGGACAGTCGTTCATGAGCAGGCGGGCATACTCGAGGCGGGCCTTGGCATTGTCAGGAGATGTACGCAAGATATGCGCAATGATGTCAAACGCGCGCTTGCAGTTGGGTGAAGCCGGATTGTCCGAGGCGTTGATGAGCGCACACGCCGCCACCGCGCGTTCGTCCGGCGTGTCGCCGGCCTCGAATTTCGCCACGATTTCGTTCCAAATGGCGTCGGCCTCCTGCTTTCGGCCTTGCCGCTGGATGGCGATGGCCAGACGGCACTGCTCGTCAGCGTCATAGCCGCCGCAGGTTACCGCCTGCCGGAGAATCCTTTCCGCCAGCTCGTATTTGCCGCAGCGGAGCGCGCATTTGGAGAGAATGTCATAGACGGCGGATCGATCCGTATCAGGCATCTGCGCATCGTCCACGAGGCTTTCGTAGTAGGGGAGCAGTTCTTTCAGCAGCTGTGCGTCGTGGGGCGACGGAGCCTGTTCCGCGACATGTCTGAACACGACGCCGAGCGCATCGTTCGCCACCTGCGCGTTGGTTCGTGCACGGACCATGGCATTGTGCGTGCGGACGAATCCGACCACCAGCGCGATGACGAATCCTGCGGCGCAGACGACGGCGAACAGGTAGGCCGCCGCACGGAAAACATCGCGTTTCGCCCACAATAGGACGCACCGCATGGGGGAGGGACTGGCGGCTGCGACCGGGCGGTGATCGAGGTAGTTCGCGAGATCGTCTGCCATGTCCGCCATCGACGTATACCGTTTGGCCGGTTCTTCGGCGAGACTCTTGGCGATGATGGCGCGGAGGTCTGAATCGACGCCGCGCGGAAATGCCGGACGTAGTTCGGATGAGTCCTGTTCGAGGGGGCGCTTCGCAAGGAACTCGTAAAGTGTGGCGCCGAGTGCGTACTGGTCGGAGGCGAAGTCCATCTTCTTCCGGGCAAGCCGTTCGGGCGCCATGTAACGCCGCGTGCCATCGCGCGGTGACGTGGAGGACGAGGCGATATCCTCCAGGGAAAACGCGAGTCCGAAGTCGCCTATCTTCAGCACGCCGTCCGCGTCCTGGAAGAGGTTGGACGGCTTGATGTCGCAGTGCAGCACGCCGCATCCATGCGCATAGGCGAGCGCCCGGGCTGCCTCAAGGCCGATGCGCGCCGTTTCCTGCGGCGTTGCCGGCGGATTGCTCGCGAGGTCGGTCCCCGAAAGCAGCTCCATCGCGTAAAAGAACGTGCCTCCCACATGTCCGGCGGCGTGGACCTTGATGATGTTCGGATGGTAGAGCTGCGCGATGATGCGGGCCTCGTTTTCCAGCCGCCGGATGGAGTCGTCCTCGACGAGACGCGCCGGCGAGAGCATCTTGAGCGCCACTTTGCGATTGAGCGAAACCTGCAAGGCCTCGTACACGACGCCCATGCCGCCGCTGCCGATCTTGTGGACAATCCTGAAGTCCGTGCCGGAGAAGTCGGGAACGGGCACCTCGGACGCGTCCGGCGCATCGTGCGACGCGCCGACGCACTCCATCTCCAGCACCAGCGGGAGGCTCGCGCGCAATTCGGCGGCGAACGCGGGGTGCGCGGCCGCGTAAACCTCAGGCGAAGGCGCCGTTCCTCTCTGGGCCTTCTCGAGGTAGTCGCTGATGAGTTCGTCGAGCGTGTCGAGCGAGTCGTTCATAGCCTGAACTCCGAGTAGTCTGACAGTCTGTCGCGCAGCCGGATGAGCGCGCGAGCGTAGCGGATGCTGGCGGCCTTGGGTTCGATCGAGAGGACGTTGGCGCATTCCTGGTTCGAGAGCCCGTCGAAATGCCGGAGCGTCAGAATCTCGCGGTCGTTGGGCGCGAGTTCACCGATGGCGTGCTTGAGGAGCGCCCGCCGTTCTTCGTGCGCCAGCTGTGTGGCTGGCGAGGGTGCGTACGCCGCAATCCCCTCCACGTGCTTTTCAAAATCGCCGCAGGGGAAGTCGCCGAAGTGTGTCTCCTTCCCCAGATCGTGTTTTCTCGTTCCCAGATGTCGGCGCTCCGCATCCGTCAAGACCTGCAGCAGGACTACCCTGAACTTGAAGTAAACGGGCACGTCAGGCCGCGACTCGAAGAAGAGGCGCCGTTTCTGCGCCGCGATGAAGGTCTCCTGCAGGATATCGTCCACGGACAGGACGTATACCAGCTGTGGGTTCAGTCTGCGGACGGCGAGCCGTGCCAGGCGTTCCCTGTTCTCAAGGAAAGCCTTCGGAATGAAGGATGGTGTCGGTTCGTCCATGTTGGTTCTGCTCGGAACTTCAGAGGTTCTAATGAATGGGAACGGCAGAAATGGTCAGGAATCCACAGAAAATGTGCTTTCTTTTACTGAATCACACCATGTGCGGGGGAGACGCGCCGCATGTGGGGACAGACCCCCATTGCATGTGGGAATATATGTGTGGGACAGCCCCCCATTGTCGTGGTTCGTGGCTCGGACGCGCCGCATGTGGGGACAGACCCCCATTGCATGTGGGAATATATGTGGGGACAGACCCCCATTGTCGCGGTTCGTGGTTCGTGGCTCGTGAGCTACCCCCAAAACTATTCACTATTACCTATTCACTACCCCAAAGGGGGTCTGTCCCCACATGTCCCCATTGTCCCCTGTGGGGTCTGTCCCCCATTGTCCCTAACAATTAAGATTCATGGACAATCGCGAGCATTATTCTCATTTTCACTCGCGCGCGAAACGCGATCGGTGGACTTTCAAGCCAGATTACTATTGCATGTGGGGACAGACCCCCATCGCATCTGGAATATATGTGGGGACAGCCCCCCATTGTCCTAGTACATCCATTAGGGACTGTCCCCATGGGAGAAGGGTGGGCAATTATGGCACATGTGTGACATTATGCGTAAGTTTGGAAATGTTTTTCCGTTTATTTTTTTAGAGAATAAGAAATGGCATGAATCATGCTTTATAGATTATGAGGAGAAAAATCATGAACGCTGAAAAATATACAACCAAAGTGCGAGAGGCCCTTGAGACGGCCCAGAATGTTGCGCGCCACCATGGCCAGCAGCAGATCGACGTGGAGCATCTGCTCTTCGCCCTTGTGAAAGACTCGCAGGGACTCATCCCGAACCTTTTTTCGAAGATGGGCGCGGGGACAGGCCCCCTTACTGCACGCCTTGAGCAGGCCATAAACGACAAGCCACGCATCACTGGCAACGTAGAGATGGACAAAATATACATCTCAAACGACCTCGCCAATGTGCTCATGCACGCCGAAGACATCGCCAAGGACATGAAGGACGAATATGTCTCGGTGGAGCATCTCATACTCGGCACCCTCAAGGCAGGCGGCGATTCCGCCCGCCTTCTAAAGGAGGCCGGCGTGGAGGAAAAGGGATTTCTAGCCGCCCTTCGCTCGGTACGCGGCAACCAGCGCGTCACCACCGACGATCCTGAAGGCCAGTACGAGGCCCTCAAGAAATACGGTACCAACCTAGTGGAGCTCGCCCGCTCCGGCAAGCTAGACCCCGTGATCGGACGCGACACCGAGATCCGCGACGTAATCCGCATCCTCTCCCGCAAGACAAAGAACAACCCCGTGCTAATCGGCGAACCCGGCGTGGGCAAAACCGCCATCGTCGAAGGTCTCGCCCAGCGAATAGTACGCGGCGACGTGCCGGAAGGACTCAAGAACCGCACCATCTTCTCGCTCGACATGACCGCCCTCATGGCAGGCGCTCAATACCGCGGCCAGTTCGAGGAGCGCCTCAAGGCCGTGCTGAACGAGATTCGCGCCGCCAACGGCCGAATAATCCTCTTCATCGACGAGATCCACACAATAGTCGGCGCAGGCAAGACCGAAGGCTCGCAGGACGCAGGCAACATGCTCAAGCCCATGCTCGCGCGCGGCGAACTCCACTGCGTGGGCGCAACCACCCTCGACGAGTACCGCAAGTACATGGAAAAGGACGCCGCCCTTGAACGCCGCTTCCAGCCCGTCATGGTGGATCCCCCTTCCGAAGAGGACGCAGTATCCATTCTGCGCGGACTGAAGGAGCGTTTCGAGAAATACCATAACGTCCACATCCGCGACGAGGCGATTGTCAACGCCGTCACGCTCTCCTCGCGCTACATCCAGGACCGCTTCCTACCCGACAAGGCCATCGACCTCCTCGACGAGGCCTGCGCCTCCATTCGTACGGACATGGACTCCTGTCCCGCCGAGCTCGACCAGCTCTCCCGCCAGGTGCGCCGCCTCGAAATCGAAGAAGTCGCTCTCGCCAAGGAGACCGACGACGCCTCCAAAAAGCGCCTAAAGGAACTTCACAAGGAACTCTCAGAGCAGAAAGCTAAGGCGGACGCCCTCACCGCACGCTGGAAAAACGAAAAGGACGCCCTGGAAGACGTGAAACGCGTACGCGCGGACCTCGATACCGCACGCCATAAGTTCGACGAAGCCGCTCGCAAGGGCGACTACGCCGAAGCCGCGCGCCTTGAGCACGGCGAGATCCCGGCGCTGGAAAAGCGTCTGCGCGAACATGAAGCCGCCATCGGCAAGGATGGCACGCAGCTTCTGCGCGAAGAGGTCACAGCCGACGAAATCGCCGCCGTCGTCTCGCGCTGGGCCGGCATCCCCGTCACCAAGCTGCTCGAAGGCGAGCGCGCCAAACTGCTCAAGCTCTCCGACACGCTGCATGAGCGCGTGATCGGCCAGGACGAGGCAGTTGACGCCGTGGCGGACGCCGTGCTGCGCTCGCGCGCCGGCATCAAGAATCGTCAGCGTCCCGTAGGCGCGTTCCTCTTCCTCGGCCCCACAGGCGTGGGCAAGACAGAACTCGCAAAGGCGCTCGCCGCCGAACTCTTCGACGACGAGTCCGCCATGGTGCGCATCGACATGAGCGAATACATGGAGAAGCACAACGTCTCCCGCCTCGTCGGCGCGCCGCCCGGCTATATCGGATACGAGGAAGGCGGCCAGCTCACAGAGGCAGTGCGCCGCAAGCCCTACTCGGTGGTGCTGCTCGACGAAATCGAGAAGGCGCATCCCGACGTCTTCAACCTGCTTCTGCAGGTGCTGGACGACGGCCGCCTCACCGACTCCCACGGCCGCACCGTGAGCTTCCGCAACGCCGTTGTGATAATGACCTCCAACGCGCCGCGCGATTCGCTGAAGTCCATCTTCCGCCCTGAGTTCCTGAACCGCCTCGACGAGATCCTTGAGTTCAAGAGCCTCACGGAAGACCAGATCAAGGCAATCGTGCAGCTGCAGCTCAAGGACTTCGCAGGACGCCTCGCGGAGCAGGAGATCGGCTTCGAGATCGACGAAGCTGGGCTCGACGTGCTGGCGAAAGACGGCTACGACCCGGCGTACGGAGCGCGTCCCGTCAAGCGCGCCCTCCAGCGCGACCTCGAGACGCCCATCGCCCGCTCCATCGTGGCCGGCAAGTACCCGCCCGGATCGACGGTCAAGATCACCGCGAAGAACGGCTCGCTCGTGGAGGCCGCATCATGACATTCACTCTGCACCATAAGGCCGTGACCACCTCGACAAACCTCGACGCGCGGGAGGGCGCGCCGGGGGACGTGTTCACGGCGGACGAACAGACCGCTGGTCGCGGACGCCTCGACCACCGCTGGCTATCACCTCCCGGGAAGAACCTGATAATGAGCGCCGTCTTCAATGTGGAGGGACTCGATTCCGAACGCATCTCCACATTTCCGCTCATAGTCGGCCTAGCCGTGCGTGAAGCCATAATGTACTTCGTGCCGCCCAACCCGCCAGCCGTGCTGCTGAAATGGCCAAACGACGTTCTTGCAGACGGCCGAAAAATAGCAGGCATTCTCTGCGAGCGCACCGGCGACCGCGTGATAGCCGGCATAGGCGTGAACGTGAACCAGACGGAGTTCGACAAGGAGATCGCGGCGCGCGCCACCTCGCTCGCCCTTCTTCGCGGCGAAGACGGCGTTAGGGTTGAGTCAGTGCGATACGCTGTGCTTTCCGCGCTATCCGCACACTATGAGACATGGCGCCTCCATGGTTTTGCCGCATTGCACAGCGACTATGCGGCAGTGGACGCCCTTCGCGGACACACCGTCACCGTTCGTCAGACGGACGACGACGCATTCCCCATTCACGGCCTCTGCGACGGCGTAGCTCCAGACGGCACTCTCATCGTTGCTGGCAAACCAATCTTCGCAGGCGAAGCCCACATCCTCACAAGCGGCGACATCAACACCTACGCGTGAAACGCGGCAGCGTGGACGCGTGCTCAATCCAGCACACGGTCGAACTCGCCGCCGCCTTCGCCGCTTTCGCCGGCATCGCCAGCATCAACCATCCGCATTGGGCGCACCTTCGGACGCGCGCCGAAAAGCACGGTGCCGAGGCGTATCCAAGTTGCGCCTTCCTCAACGGCCACGCGGTAGTCATTCGTCATGCCCATCGACAGGCGAGGCAGCAAAACGCCGAACTCAGTCTCCATCTTGTCGCGCAGTTCGCGCAGACCGGCGAAGACCGGACGAGTCTCTTCAATCTTGTCCTCGGGCGTTAAAGGCGCCATCGTCATAAAGCCTTCGAGCGTGAGGCTGCTGCAGGAAAGTGCGCGCTCGACTGCCACGGGAACGTCAGCGGGACGCATTCCGTCCTTCGAACGCTCGCCGCTCATGTTCACTTCAAGGAGAATATGCGGCCGCGCGCCGACCTCCTGCGAGATCATCTCGATGCGGTCGATGAGCGCAACCGAATCGACCGAATGGAAAGTCGAGAAGAGCGCGAGCGCATGGCGCACCTTGTTCTTCTGGAGGTGTCCAATCAAATGCCATTCAGGGCCAGACACGGAAAGAGGCTGCTTCCATGCGGCCTCCTGCACCTTGTTCTCGCCAACAATGCCAAGGCCAGCCTCCCATGCCTCGCGCACCACCTCGGGTCCGTGAGTCTTGGTGACGGCAACGATTTCGACGTCCTCGGGGCTGCGGCCAGTCTTAGCGCATGCCTCCGCGATGACTGAATTCACCTCTTCAAGTATTTCTGAAAGCGGGCGCATGGTCATACCTTCTTGAGCTCGGCGACTTCGGCCTTGAGCTCCTTGAGCTCGGCGCGCGTCTTCTGCAGCATCTTCGGGGCGAGCGTGATGGCGGCGAAGTCCTTCATCGACATCGCGGGCGCGCCGATCACGTACTTGACCGAACCGTCAAGCGACTGCGGCACGCCGGCCTGAGGCCCCACCTGCACGCCGTCCGCGATCTTGATGTGACCGGAGATTCCTGCCTGCGCCCAGATGAGGCAACCCTGACCGATCTGTGTGGACCCGGCCACGCCCGCCTGCGCGATGATGCCGGAGTAGCCCGCCACCTTCACGTTGTGGCCGATCTGCACGAGATTGTCGATCTTCGTCATCGGGCCAATGTACGTGCGGCCGATGCGCGCGCGGTCGATCGTGGTGTTAGATCCGATCTCCACGCCGTCGCCAAGCTCCACGATGCCGAGCTGCGGGATCTTCTCGATCTTCGGAACGCCGTTCTCGAAAGTGGTGTTGTAGCCATAGCCGTCGCCGCCCAGGCGCACGCCGCAGTGGAGGATCACGTTGCGGCCCACCTTCGTGCCTTCGCGCAAAGTCACCTGCGGATAGAAGTGGCTTCCCGCGCCGACGGTGCATCCCTCCCCGATGAACACCTGCGCCTCGATCACGCAGCCATCGCCGATCTCGCTGCCCTTCTCGATTATCGTGTACGCGCCGATATGCACGCCCTCGCCGAGCTTCACGCTTGGATCTACAATCGCCGTGGGATGCACGCCAGGGGCGCGCACGGGCGGGGGCGGGGCGAAGATAGCGGCGGCGGCCATGCAGGCATGGTTGGGATCGGCCAGGCGGATGATGGAACACGGCGCGCCGAGAGTCCAGTCGGGCGGCAGCAGCACACACGATGCCTTGGTCTCGGCCACAAGCTTCACGTGCTTGGGGTCCTTGCAGAAGCT
>JAFUDL010000251.1 GCA_017459225.1 Kiritimatiellia bacterium | reverse complement strand
TGAAGCGCACGGCAACGAGCCGTGCGCAGGAGGCGTTTTGCCATGGCGTGCAGTGGAGGCGGTGCAGAATGCCAGTTCATGGGCAATTTGAACCTTTGCATGCCAGTGAAGAGCACTGACGGCGTTCAGCGCCGGCGGCAATCAAGTCGAAAAGCGGGTAAGAAGCCACATTCGCAATGCCAATCTTCCGCATTCGCGGGGACAGTCCCTGTTTCGCATAGGCTAAATATCTCGGGGACAAATATCTCGGGGACAGTCCCTTTTGTTTAAACCGGCGGAATCGCGTCGCGATGGCTATTGACAATTGTTCTCATAGGAGTCCCGTTACGCTTAGGGACTGTCCCCATTGTGCAAGGGACTGTCCCCATTGTGCAAATGACACACTATTGCACCAGGCACTAAGCACTAGGCACCAGCTCCAACCTATGGTATAATCTTCTTCGACACCAAAAGGAAGGACCATTCGAACATGAAGAACGACTGCATTTTCTGTGCGATCGCGGAGGGAGAGATTCCGAGCTTCAAGGTTTATGAAGACGACCTAGTGCTTGCGTATCTCGACATCAACCCCTGCTCAGAGGGGCACACGCTCGTCATACCCAAGGCCCACTACGCAGGCCTTCTCGACGCGCCAGACGCCGCACTCGGCGAGATCTTCTCCCGCGTAAAGAAGGTGGCCGCGCACATCAAGGAGGCGCTCCCCTGCGACGGCTTCAACATTTTGCAGAACAATGGTCCCGCCGCCGGGCAGAGCGTCTTCCACCTGCACTTCCACATAGTGCCGCGCCGCGAAGGCGGCGAGCCGCTCTCCTTCAAGAGCGGGAAGGGCGACATGGCGGCCCTCGAGGCGCTCGCCGCCCGTCTTCGCTTCTAGCAACCGCCGGCGCACCGCGCAAATAGGAAAATGGAAATTCCCGAGATCACATACGACGTCGAAGACTACTCCGACATCCTCCGCAAGGACTCCCGCTACGACTCGCGGGCGTACGACTTCGTCATGCGCACGATCGCCGAGGCGAGCGAGAGCGCCAAGGGACACGTCACCGGGCAGGAGCTTCTTGGCTTCTTCCGCGACCTCGCGCTCGACGCGTACGGCCCTCTCGCCTTCACCGTTCTCTCGCAGTGGGGCGTGCACAGCTGCGAGGACGTGGGCGAGATAGTGTTCAACCTCTACGACGCGAAGCGCATCGGGAAGACCGATAGCGACTCGCGCGCCGACTTCATCGGCGGCTTCGACTTCCGGGAAGAGTTTCTCGGTCCGTACGCATAGGAGACGCCGCGATGCGCTTTGCGCTTTCCACAAACTGGAACAACGCCCGCCTCGACGACGGTTCCGCCATCGTGGACGAGGCGCTTGCGCTTGGATTCGACGCCCTCGAACTCGGTTTCCGCACCACGCCGGAACAGCTCGCGGGCTTCCGCCGCCGCATCGGCGAGATGCCAGTCGATTCTGTGCATGCGTACTGTCCGGTTCCCGTGGGCGCGCCTAGCGGACACCCCGAGCTGCACCAGCTCGCCGACCCAGACGAGGACGAGCGCGCCCTCGCACGCCTTCTGCTGAAGGACACTCTCCATTGCGCGCAGGACCTTGGCGCAAAGGTGGTCGTCACGCACGCCGGATACGCGCGCCTTGACGGATGGTTCGTGAACTACGGTTCTGACGCCCTGCGCCAGCTCATCCCCGGCCCGGACGGCAAGCCAGCCCCTGGCAACCCGCGGCATGCCAAGTTCCTCGCGAAGGCAAAGGCGCGCCGCCGCGCGCGCGGCAAGAAGCTGCTCGAGACGTTCTGCCGCGAACTCGACCACGTGATTCCCGACCTCGAAAAGGCGGGCGTGACGCTCGCCCTCGAGAACCTTCCGAGTCTAGAGGGCTTTCCCAACGCGGACGAGGCGCTTGAGCTGATGGAGGATCTCGACGGCGCGCCAGTGCGCCTCTGGTTCGAAACCGGCCATGCCCGGGTGCGCGAATGCCACATGTGGAGCGAGCCCTCGACCGATGTGGCGCGCCGCGTTGAGGAGCACGTGTGCGGAATGCACCTCAACGACGTGGAGGACTACCACGACGACCACCGCCAGCCGGGATGGGGGAAGGTTGACTTCGCGGCGCTTGCGCCGCTCGCGCGCCGCAACGTGCTGCGTGTATTCGAACCGCATTCGCCGGTCACGTTCGACGAACTGAAGAAATCGCTGGAGGAGATGCGCATACTATGGTCGAAGACGTAGCAGTGCTGATTCCGGCGTATCAGCCGGACGAGTCCCTCGTGACGCTCGTTGAAGAGCTGCGCGCGCGGTTCGTGCACGTGGTAGTGGTTGACGACGGTTCCACCGTTGGCGCGGAGGCGTTCGCGTCCGTGCGGCCGCGCGTGGATGCTTTACTTGTGCACGAGCGCAACCGCGGCAAGGGCGCCGCGCTGCGCACGGGGTTCGCCTGGATACGAGAGAATCTGTCGCACGTTGAGGGCGTTGTCACGGCCGACGCCGACGGGCAGCACAAGGTGGCGGACATCTGCCGCGTTGCCGCCGAAGTTCCTTCTTGGCAGGGCGGGCTCGTGCTGGGAGTGCGGCGCTTCACCGGCCGCGTGCCGCTGCGCAGCCGTTTCGGAAACTTCTGGGCGCGCGTGTTCTTCTGGATACTTACGGGACTTTCCATTAGCGACACGCAGACTGGGCTGCGAGGCATTCCGCGCGATCTTCTGGGGCGGATGCTGGAGATCGCGGGCGACCGATACGAATACGAGATGAGGATGCTTGTGGACGCGAGAAAGCATGTGCGCCGGCCGAAGCAGATACCGATCGAGACGGTGTACCTGGCGGGCAACAAGTCGTCGCATTTTCGTCCGCTCCGCGACTCCTTCCTCACCCAGCTTGCGCTTCTTCGCGCCCGCCTCGGCCTGTGAAACGTCCTCACATGGCCCCAAAAGGCGCTGT